>JAFYFY010000071.1 GCA_017543485.1 Lachnospiraceae bacterium
ATCCGCTGCCGGTGGAGGATTTCCAGGCCCTGCCCGGAAACGGATTAAAAGGCACCCTGGAGGGAGAGCAGCTCCTGGGAGGAAGCCTTACGTTCCTGGAGCGGAATCTGGAGATCCCGGAGGAGATGCGGGCAGCGGCGGGCAGATTTTCGGAGGAGGGAAAAACGCCCCTTTTGTTTGCAAAGAAAGACCGGGTGCTGGGGATCCTGGCGGTGATGGATGTGCTGCGGGAGACCTCCCGGAGCGCCATCGAAGAGCTGAAAAACCTGGGGATCGAAGTGCTGATGCTCACGGGAGACAATGAGCGCACCGCAAAGGCGGTGGGGGCCCTGGCGGGGGTCTCCGGCGTCATCGCCGGGGTGCTGCCGGAGGGAAAGGCGCAGGTGATCCGGGACCTGCAAAAACGCGGCAAGGTGGCCATGGTGGGAGACGGGATCAACGACGCACCGGCGCTTGCCACCGCGGATCTGGGCATCGCCATCGGCGCCGGAACGGATGTGGCCCTGGAGAATGCGGATATCGTCCTGGCCAAGAGCTCCTTAGAGGATCTGACAGCGGCGGTCCGCATCGGACGGGCCACCCTTCGAAACATCCATGAGAATCTGTTCTGGGCATTCTTTTACAATCTGATCTGCATCCCGCTGGCGGCCGGGGCTTTCGGCCTGCGGATGAACCCCATGCTGGGGGCCGCTGCCATGAGCCTGTCCAGCTTTACGGTGTGCATGAACGCCCTGCGGCTGAACCTGGTAAAGCCCTACGGAGTTCCAAAACGGGGAAACGGGCAGGACATGGATCCCGCGCAGGGAGCAGAGCACGGCGAAAACAAGACACAGGAGGAAAACAGGATGACAAAGACCGTGGAGATTCAGGGGATGATGTGCGAGCACTGTGAAGCGACGGTGAAAAAGGCATTGGAAGCCCTGGAGGGCGTGGAGGAAGCAAAGGTCAGCCATGCGGAGGGGACGGCGGTGCTGACCCTCTCCGGGGAGGTGTCTGAGGAGACCATCCGGAAGGCCGTGGAGGACCGGGATTATACCTTCGTGGGAATCCGCGCATAGATTTGCAAATCGGTCCGGATTTGTGATAGGATAGAAGCAAAGTGGGGGGAAAGCCGCGTCAGAAAAGACATGCGGCTGCATCCGGGGGTAGACATGAAGCAAGTATACAAATGGCTGGGACTGGAAAAGCGCGATGATTTCGTGAACGAGTATTTTGCCGTTGCGAACTTCCGCGCAAGTCTTTATATGTCCATCGTGATCATCGTCCTGGAGGGATGGATGATCCTGAGTCTGGCGATCCGCTGGCTCTCCGGAGACCGGACCCGGACCACGGACTGGTATGTGAGCCATGCGACCTGGTACGGCGTCATGATCTTCTCTGCCGTGATGGTGGTGTATTTTTCCCTCGGGTATCTGAAAAAGAGGCTGACGGGGCCCTTTATGCGGTTTATCGGACAGAGCGTCCTGGGCGCTTTCGCCCTGGTCTCTCTGATCTTCGGCATGAGCGTCTCCATCTCCGACTATTCCCGGGGAGAGCAGATCCTGTGTTTTGTCATGATGGTGATCTATGTCATCGGGCTGTTAAACTGGCGGCCCGTCATCGCCATCACCGTCGCCACCGCTGCCTATCTGGTCTTTTATCACCGGATGGGGCAGTTCCCCATGCATCCCATCAGCTACGCCACCAAGGTGAACCTCTTTACCCTCTGGGTCTCCAATGTGATGCTGAGCCTGTCGGTGTATCAGCAGCGTCTCTCCGAAGCGGAAAAAGAAAACGAACTGGAGAAGGCTTCCGTCCGGGATGATCTGACGGGGATCCCGAATTTCCCCACCTTCCGGACAAAGGCTGCCCGGCTTATGCAGGAAAACGGTGTGGACGACCGCATCTTTCTCTTTCTCGATATCGAGAATTTCAAGTCCTACAATGAAAAATACGGCTTTGAGATGGGAAATGAGTGCATCCGGGATATGGCCAGGCTCATCTCTCAGGTTTTTGAAGAAGACCTCTACGCCCGGTTTTCGGACGATCATTTTGTGGTGCTCACCAGGCGGAGCCGCCTGGACGGCAAGCTCCGGCAGCTGCAGGAGGGCGGATCCCGGGATCAGGATGCGAACCAGATCAGCCTGAAGGTGGGAGCCTACGAACCCAGACATCAGGATGTGGACCCTTCCATCGCCTGCGATCACGCCCGCTACGCCTGCTCCATGATCAAGAAGCATTACGATCATGACTACTGCGAGTACGACCGGGAGATGGATGCGGGATTCCGAAGAAGGCAGTACATCGTGACCCATATCGAGGAAGCGGTGGAGAAGGGATACATCCGTGTCTTTTATCAGCCCGTGGTATCGGCGAAGGACCGGACCCTCTGCGGTCTGGAAGCCCTGGCCAGATGGGTGGATCCCATCTACGGGTTCCTGTCCCCGG
>JAFYFY010000072.1 GCA_017543485.1 Lachnospiraceae bacterium
CAGTACATTGTCCATATCCCGGATCCGGGCCTTCACATCGAAGCTGCTGCGGCTCCACCAGCCTTCCGCTCCCTGCTCGCTGCCGGCCATCTCTCCCAGCGCTCCCTCGGGAACCCGGATCAGTGCATAGCCGCTGACCAGATCCTTGCTCACCGCCCGGGCATTGGCCGTGGCGACGGTTCCGACAGCTTCCCGGGTCTGGCCTTCCTGATCCTTGTAGGTGATGGTCACTTCATTGCCGTAGGAGAGCTGACCGCCGCCGTCCTCCACCGCCAGATAGCTCAGGGTATCCTTTGCGATGCCCACCAACCCCTGTTTGTAATACAGAAGGTCGCCGGGCTTGCTCCAGGTGATCCCGGTGATGATGCCGTCGTAGGGCGCCTTCAGGCTGATGATGCCGGAAGCTGCGCGGTACTCCTTCAGTTCCTTTTCCTTTTCCTGAAGCGCTTCCTCCCGGTCTCTTATGGTCCGGTTTGTCTGACGGATCCGGTCCAGATGGGAACGGATCTCGGGATCCAGATCCGCAAGGGTAGCCCGAAGCTCTTCGATGCGAACGCGTTCCCGCTCGATCTCCCGGGTCCTTCGCTCAATCTCGATGCTCTCCGGCTGGACCTCCAGGGTAGCCAGCACCTCGCCCTTCGTCACCTGCTGGTACATCACCACATTGTATTCCTTCAGGTATACATTGCCGTGCTCCACGGTATTGTACAGATACTCCGAGGAAGGATAGAACAGATATCCGGAATTGGAATACTCCGCCGCCACACTGCCCATGGTCAGCCGGGCGGTGGAGATCTCCTCCTTCGCATCCGCCGTGCTGCTCAGAGCGGATTCCGACAGGACGCAGTCCCCCTCTTCCACGCCGGAGAGGACTTCCACGTACATGCCGTCGCTTCTGCCGGTGCGGACGTAGGCTTCTCTGGTCTCGCCGGTGACGGGATCGCAGACCCAGACATAATCCCCGTCATCGCCCCTGGTCACCGCATCCTTCGGCACACAGAGCACCTCCTCCGCCGCCTGGGAGACCAGAACGATGATCCCGTAGGTACCCACGCTTAAGCCCTCGCTTCCCGCACTCAGCCGGAAGGTGCTGTAGACCACGCCGTCCCGCTTCAGGATCCGGTTGTAGGTCTCCGTGTCCAGCTCCTCATATTCCACTTCGTAGCGCTCACCGTCGATGATGGCATACAGATCTTCCGCCTTGTGGACCGCGCTCCGGCTCACCAGATCGCTTCGAAGCACCAGACTCTCCGGGTCTCCCACCGCCACGGCGGAGATCCCTTTTCCGATCTTGCGGTTCTCGTTCAGATCAAAGAGGCCGATGGATACCACCTCGCCCTCTCTCTGGGCCAGAAGCTGATAGGTCTTCTTCCTGCGCAGCAGCCGGTTTATGGTGTCATTCAGATGCTGTCTGTCCAGGGTATACAGCTCTCCCCGCTCCCGCATCTCCTCCTCCAGCCGCTCTCTGGCCAGCTTGGTCAGCTCCTGCGTACGCTTGTCTTCCTGCTCGTCCCACTTTGCGTAATTTAAGTCATCCTGGGCATCGACACAGTATTTCTCATACTCATGATCCAGCTTTTCCACCTGCTCCCGCAGGTCCTTTACCTGATCGTCGATATCGCCGTAGTCCGCCTGCAGCAGCAGGTCACCGGACTTTACGCTCTCTCCGGGGAGCGCTCCGTATCTGGCGAAGCTTTGCTCCTCGGGATAGGAGTATTCCCGCACCTCGGGGCAGAGCACCGCATTGAAGATCTCCGCATTGTAGAGATTGCGGTAGGCGGCTTCCTCGTAGCGAAGAGAGACTCCCACGGGCTCCAGGAGCTCGATGGTCTCCTCCTCCGGCGAGGCAGCTTCCTGTGCGCAGCCGGCCAGCACGGATACAGCCAGTCCCAGCGCCAGGATCGCTTTTCCGCGTTTCTTTTTTCTGTTTTGCAAAACCTGTTTTCTCAACGCTTGACTACCTTCTCTCCGTCCGAAAGTCCTTCTTTGATCTCGGTCATGGTATCTCCGATGAGGCCGATGGTCACATTTCTCACTTCCCGCATGCCCTCGTCGTTCAGGACGTAGACATAAGTGCGGTCATCCGCCTGGTGCACCGTTTCCTTGGGCACGCAGAGCACATTCTCCCGTTTGTCGGTCTGCACATGGATGGTACCTGCGGTCCCCACTTCCAGCTGTGCGTTTTCCGGGGCTTCCAGCACCGTGAACAGGAGCTTCTCCTCCCAGGTATCTCTCTCGTAAGGGATCAGGGAATAGGTCCCCGCTCCGCTTCCGTAGACCACCGTCATCTCCACCGGCACATCCTCCGGGAACAGATCCGCCAGCTCCGGCATCTCCGCCTCGAAGATACACTCGGAATCATCCACGATGGTCATCACCACCTCGTCCTTTCGGGAGGTGGAGCCCTCCAGATTTTCCGTCAGCTTGTATACGGTGCCGTCCAGTTCGGCATATACCCGGCTTCTGGCCAGCTCCGACTTCAGGGCGGCCAGCTCCTTCCGGTCAAACTCCAGAGCGTCGTTATAGTCCTCCATCCGCTCCGTGTACTGCTTTGCCAGCTGGTCCTGGTTTTTGTGAAGGTTTTCCACATCCCCGCTATTCTGCCAGGTATAGTAGAAAAACTGCCCCCATGCCTGCCGGTAATCAAATTCGTGCTGGATCGGAAGATATCCCGCCTGCAGCTCATTCCGGGCGATCCGGTACTCCAGTTCCGCAATCCGGTCTTCCAGATTTCCCGCGGAGAGCTCCGCCAGGAGATCCCCCTTCTTGACCGTGTCCCCCTTCATCACATAGACGTGGTCCACGACCCGTCCGCCCAGTGTAAAGGAGACCTGCTGATCCCTGGTCTGCCGATAGGTGCAGTTCACATTGCGTGTGCATACCACATC
>JAFYFY010000008.1 GCA_017543485.1 Lachnospiraceae bacterium
GCGCTGTGCGGGCGTCTTGGAACGGATGAACCGGTCAAAGGGATGCATGGAGCCGTCCGCCTGCTTCTCGCGAAGAGGTGCGGTCTGGGGCGTAGCGATGTAGCCGGGACCGATGGCATTGCACTGGATGTTGTACTGACCGTACTCGGAGCAGATGTTGCGGGTGAGCATCTTCAGGCCGCCCTTGGCTGCCGCGTATGCGGACACGGTCTCCCGGCCGAACTCACTCATCATGGAGCAGGCGTTGATGATCTTGCCGCTGCCGCGCTCCATCATATCGGGAAGCACGGCCTTGGAGCAGATGAAGGGACCGGTCAGATCCACGTTGATGACCTGATTCCACTGTTCCACAGCCATCTCGTGCATGGGGATCCGCTTGATGATCCCGGCATTGTTCACCAGGATATCGATGGGACCCACCTTTGCCTTCACATCCGCCACGAACTGCTGCACCTGGTCTTCTTTGGTCACGTCGCAGACAGCGCCGTAAACCTCGATCCCCAGCTTTGCATATTCCGCCAGGCCGCGGTCCACCAGCTCCTGGTTGATATCATTGAAGACGATCTTCGCTCCCACATCCGCATAAGCCTTTGCATATGCGAGTCCCAGTCCGTAGGAAGCTCCGGTGATCCAAGCCACCTTGCCATCGAGCCTGAATTTGTCAATCATTCCAGCCATTTCTTTTCCTCCTGCTTTGTTTTCGTTTTCTCTATCTCAGATCTGCGCCTTCTGCGTCACAGCAGATCCTGATTTCTCACGTCATCCATGTCGTCGAAGTCCTGATTCTCTCCCACCATGCCCCAGATAAAGGTATAGGCTCTGGATCCGCATCCGGAGTGGATGGACCAGCTGGGAGAGATCACCGCCTGCTCGTTTCTCATGACGATATGGCGGGTCTGGGTGGGTTCTCCCATAAAGTGCATCACGAAGGCATCCTCGGGGATATCGAAGTAGAGGTACACCTCCATGCGTCTGTCGTGGGTGTGGCAGGGCATGGTATTCCAGACACTGCCGGGCTCCAGTTTCGTCATGCCCATCTCCAGCTGGCAGCTCTCCACCTGTCCGGGAAGGATATATTTGTTGATGGTCCGGTGGTTTGCGTCCTCCAGGCTTCCCAGTTCTTTCTTATTCTCGGGCTTTATGATGACCACGCCCTCCTCCGGGGTCCCTTCGGGTTTGATCAGGACCGTGGGGCAGGTGCGGTGTGCCGGTGCGGAATTCAGGTAAAACTTGGCGGGAGCCGATGCATCATCGCTGGCAAAGGTGATCTCCTTCGAGCCCATGCCGATGTACATGCCCTCTTTGTATCCGACCTTCCAGACCTTCCCGTCGATGGTGATGGTGCCCGCGCCGCCGATGTTGATGACGCCAAGCTCCCGTCTCTCGCAGAAATACTGCGCTCTGAGTTCGTCACCGGTCTCCAGCTTCAGGGGGCTTACGGGTACAGCGGAACCGGTGATGATGCGGTCGATATGGCTGTAGACGAGCTTGATCTCGCCCGGGCGGAACAGATCTCCGATGAAGAATTCCTCGCGAAGTCGCTCCGTGGTGTAGTATTTCATGTCCTTGGGGGATGAGGCTGTTCTGAGTTCCAATTTGTTTTCCTTTCCTGATCGCATGAGATCATCAAAAGATGGGGGTGAAGGGTCCTCTTTTTCGAGAACCATCCTCACTATAGCACAGATTTTCTTTTTATGAAAGCCCTTACATGATGATTTTTACATGATTTTTTTGGGATTGTTTGACAAAGAATTGGCAATATCAGGAAAGTGCTTACATTTCGGTTTTTTATGGGTCACATGGGACGAAGCCTCGGGGGTGCCATATGTATTTCCCTCACGGTTCCCTTCACCGTGAAACAGCACAAAACAACAGAAAAACTCACACTGTGTCGGGTCGGAAAGCATCTGCCATCCATGGCAGTGCTTTCCTCGAATCGACATCCATGTCGATTCGACCCTCTGCGGGGAGTTGTTTTGGCTGTTTCATCGGTTCGGTCACACTTCGGGAAACACATATGGCACCCCCGAGGCTTCTGTCACAGGCATCGATATCAAAAAAGCAAAGTTCTTCGAATGATCAAGGATATTACAGGGTCTTGGTGCAGGGCAGGAGCCGGGGAGCGGCATCTGCGATGTGCGAACTGTCCCCGAGGGATAGGGATCGCGGAGCGATCCCGTAAAAATGCCAAAACAACTCTTCCCAAACTTTCCCAGTTGTTTTGTGCATTTTTGTGCCGAGCGGGAGCGTGAGCACAGCGCAGATGCCGCGACTGGGCTCCGTCCCTCTTCCGTCCTGCCACGGCCGTCCCGGCACGTAAAAAGACCTCCCTGATTCAGAGAGGTCTTTCTCATAAACAGCTTTGCATCAGGGATTCGAAACCGCCGCGTCATCCGGATCCGTCTCATATCCCGAAACCGGTGCAGTTGCATCCCGGTAGGCCTGGGCTCCGGCATCCGTGGTCAGCACATATCCCGCGACACGCACCTCGATATCCGTTCCGTCGGGACGATAATACACCATGAACTTCCGATCCTTGAACTTCGCAGAGTCGGCCCTGCGGGAAACCGTCAGATCCCGCACAAACGTATTGATGGAATCAAAGTCCACCGCGCCTCCTGCCGTTTCCCCTCCGGAGAGGTCTCCGTTGGCCAGCGCTGCCAGGACCGCGTCCCGGATGGCGTTGGCATCCTGGATATCCCTGGCTCTTCTGGAATTTTCCACATACTTCATGAACTGCGGCGCCAGCACCCCCACCAGGACGGCCATGATGGCGATGACGATGATGAGCTCCACCAGGGAAAAGCCGCGGTTCTCGGCATTTTTCCGGGTTCGGCCGAAATCAAAAGCTCGGATCATTTCTTCTCTCCTCTTTTGCAGCCGTCAAACGGCTGTTTCCAAACTTTCCTTGTTCAGCCCATCATAACACAACCTGATGAAATTATAAAGTTTTTATAAACTTTTTTCTTCCGACAACTCGAAATCGGACAAAAGCAACAGGGACAGATCCGCTTCCGGCTCGGCAGCCAGGCGCCTGGACTGGTTCAAGATGGCCTCCTCCACCAGGTTCCGGGCCAGTCTTCCGTTGCCCGCATCCGCAGCCCGGGTCATCTGCACCCCGTTAAAGTAGATCTTCAGGGCTTCATCCGCTCCCTCGTCGATGCGGTATCCCTTGGACTTTGCGATGCAGCGGGAGATCTGTAAGAGCTCCTCCCCCGTGTAGTCCGGGAAGTCGATGACATTCGGGAAGCGGCTCTTCAGGCCGGAGTTGGAGGTCAGAAATTCCTGCATCTCCATGGAATACCCCGCCAGGATCACGATGAGATTCTCCCGGTTGTCCTCGATGCCCTTTACCAGCGTGTCGATGGCTTCCAGTCCGAAGGTATCGTCCCCGCCGCGGTAGAGACTGTAAGCTTCGTCGATAAAGAGAACGCCGCCGATGGCGGAGGAGATCACCTTGTTGGTCAGGGGCGCCGTGTGTCCTACGTAGCGTCCCACCAGATCCGCACGGGATACCTCCACCAGCTGCCCGCCGGAGAGGACTCCGATGGCCTTCAGATACTTGCTGACGATCCGGGCGATGGTGGTCTTGCCGGTGCCGGGATTGCCGGTGAAGATCATATGCTTGCTGACTTCGCCGGCCTTCAGTCCCTCTTCCGCCCGGCGCTTCTGCACCCGGTAATACTCCTCCAGGCTCAGGATATACTTTTTCACCTCGGTGAGGCCCACGATCTCGTCCATCTCCCGGCGGATCTCATCGATCTCACCCCGGTAGCTGTCCGGCAGGAGTGCCGAAAGATCCAGCTCTCCCTCGCTCCCCTTTGCATAGAGCTTTCCGTTTGAGACACCGATGGTAAACCCCGCTTCCTTCGGGTACTCTCCCTCCAGCTTTGCCTGAGCCAGGGCCCGGAGCACATCCTCCAGGTGGTTCTGCACGCCGCGAAGTCCCGCACCCCGGGCGCTGTGGCTCACGCACTCCTCCAGAAACCCGTCATCATAGGCGATCCGGAAGGAGAACTGATCCAGCGCCTTTTTCTTCAGCTCCTCCAGCTCACTCTCCGTGATCTTCCGGAGAGCATCCTCCTCCAGATCCTTTGTCTCACACAGATCCCCCAGGGCATCCACAAAGGGCGCACCCATCAGGCCTGCCACCTTGTCCACGCTCTTTTCCGTCAGGAAGACCAGGTACTTCCCCTGGGGTGTCAGGCTGCTCACCGTCTCGGATGCCAGAGAGTTCTGGACATTCACCAGCTGTCCCTTTTGCAGGATATAGCGCTCGGACAGCGGCACGGAGCCGTTTGTCACCAGCTGGGACACCAGCACCAGAAAAGAGGGGTGACAGTTTTCCAGATGCTCAAACAGCAGCACATCCGAAGGACTGGCCAGCGCCGCATACAGATCCTGAAGGAAGATCTTCTCCATGGAGGCGTCCTGATATAGGGACAGATCCATCTTCCGGACCTCCGGGCTTCGCAGGATCCCTCTGTCCTTCAAAAGCCCCACCAGGGTCTCCAGCGCGATATGCTTCCCGGTATCGTTTTTGCCGATGAGGAGGATGGCATTGCGGGCCTTTGTCCCATCGGGAGGCATGACAAAGGGGCGCTTCATGGCGATCACCAGCTTACCCACGAATTCATCCTGGCCGAAGACCTTTGCGGTGGCCTCCTCCTTGACGCCGCGGAAGCTCTCCAGAGCCTCCTCCCCGGTGGGAAGAGGCGGCTGGGCAGTGGCAGCTGCGGAGGTCTCCGTACCTGCGGATGCGGCGGATGCCCCCACACCGAAATCCTGTGCCAAGCTCTGGTTCAGTTCCTGGAGCTGCCTGTCGATCTCCCGGCTGTTTTGCAGCAGCACCTCATTGGGAGAAACGTAGGCAGGTGCAGGCTTTGGCGCTTCCTCGGGTGCCGCGGAGGCAGGTCCGCCGGAAGCGGTCTGGGGCTGGGAGGTCTGCGACTGAGCAGGCTGGGAGGTCTGCGGCCGGGCAGGCTGGGAGGTCTGCGGCCGGGCAGGCTGGGAGGTCTGAGGCTGGGCGGGCGCTGCGGGCTGTGCCAGTCTGGCCTTGGCCTGCTCCTCCAGATCCCGGAGCTGCTGCTCCATGGCGCTCACCTGTGCCTTCAGGGCTCCCGGCAGGGTCCTGGCGCCGCCGGGCTTTCTCCCGGTGACGGCCTCCAGATTCGCCTGCAGGCTCCCTCCCATCTTCCGCATGCGCTTTTCCGCGGCTTCGATCTCTTCCAATGTGTAGTCGGACACCCTTCCGGACGAACTCATCATGTCAAAAAAATCAGCCATCTTTTTCTCCCGTCAGTGCCGCTTCGGACAGCACCTTTTCCTTTGTATATTCCGCCGCCTCTTCCTCCGTCAGGATCCGGACGAAGTCCGCCCGCTTTTTTGAGGCGCCGGGGCCGCTGCTTTCATATTCCGCATACAGCACCGTGTCATGCGCCTGCGGCTTTCCCCAGTCATGGAACCCTTCCTTTCGGATATGGGCATCCAGATAGCACTGGATCAGGACCGTTTTGGCATAGTCCCGCCAGGGGCGTCCCAGATAGAAGCTCCCGGCCGGACACCCGTCGGACAGAAAGCGGCAGCGTGCAAAGACGTAACCGTAGGGGTATCCCTCCGGCGTGGAAGCCGCCGTGGCATATCCCAGCACGCCGGTCTCCGGCGCCTGATCCGCATCCGTCAGACCGTTCCTGCAGATGATGTCGCAGTCCTCGAAGTAGCACACCGCGCTGCCGAAGATAAAATCCACATCCCCGCTGATGCGGCAGTGAAGGTAATGATGCCGGCCCATGACCCGGGGGGCAAATTCCTTCGGCCCGATAAAGCCGCCCACGGACATGGCCTTGGGGGGCAGCGGCCCGGTAAAGAGGGTGTCCTGGAAGCTTTCCAGATGACATTTTTCCACCAGAATCCCGTCCCCGTCCGCATAGAGAGCCACAGCCTGCCCCACCTTTTTCCGGGGGAAGGAATCGTTTTGGACCGTGAGATTTCGAAGGG
Source organism: Lachnospiraceae bacterium (assembly GCA_017543485.1). Lineage (GTDB taxonomy): Bacteria > Bacillota > Clostridia > Lachnospirales > Lachnospiraceae > AC2028. The sequence goes on from JAFYFY010000008.1 coordinate 5,998, forward strand.
TGTTCCGGTCCCCGTCCAGAAGGAAGGTATAGGACCGGAAGGTTCCGTATTTTCTGTTTTCATCATACATCTTCAGGGCATAGTCCCCGTAGACGATGACGGTTTCCTCCGGCGTGCCGGTTCCGCAGATGGTGACATCCGGGCGCCGCACTTCCACCTTCTCCCGGTAGGTGCCCGGGGACAGGAGGATCGTCACCGGCTCCGGATATCCCGGCATCAGGCTCTGCAGGGCCTCCCGAATTGAATGAAAATCCGCATCTTCGGCGGCGGATACCCGGATTGTTCGCATGTGCGGTTCCTCCTACAAAACGGGCTTTAACACCACGCATCCGTGGGCCGGGACCCGAAGCTTTACTTTTCCTTCCGTAACCGTGACCGTGCTTCCGTCCCAGAGAGAGGTGTAGCGGTCCGCGATCTTTCCTTTGTAGCCGCGCTCGCGAAGCGCCTTCCCCAGACAGGTCTCGCACAGTCCCATCTCCCGCTCCTCCTCGGAGAGGTTAAAGAGGGCCGCATAGTAGCGGTTTTCGTCTGCCCGGATCCACTTGGCGGCGAAGTCATCCCGCATGATCTGCTTCGGCCGCATGGCCGGATCTTCCATGTCATAGATCTCCTTGTTCCGAAGGAGGCGCAGGGTCGCATCGTCCAGGAGGGTCATCTCGCATCCCAGCATCAGCGGGGATCCGAAGATGCTCCAGAGAGAGAGCATGGTCTTTTGCTCATCCGGGGTCAGGTTGGTGCTGCGCTCATGTCCGAAGCCCTTCCCCATCTTTCCCAGGGTCAGCATATCGCAGTCCGGGTAGTTGCCGCAGCTCACATGATCCTGCCAGAGCTCGCACCGCCAGAACATCTCCTTTAACAGGCGCCAGTCATCCCAGAAATCATCCGTGATGCGCCACATGTTGGCATGCTTTTCATAATGCCAGGCCTGCTCGATGAGGGCAGGGCCCGGGGACAGGGACAGGACGATGGGACGGCCGCATTTGTCGATGGCCTTTGCCAGCATCTCGATCTCATGCTTTCCGGAATAGGGGGCATGGGGATACATATTGGTGTTGCAGATGTCGTCGCATTTGATGAAGTCCACGCCCCAGGAGGCATAGAGCTCGATGATGGAATCGTAATAGGCCTGTCCGGCCTCGGTGTTCTTCACGCCGTACATATCGGGATTCCATCTGCAGATGGAGGAAGGATCCGCGATCTCCGCGGCGTCCACACCGCTTAAGGTCCGGATATGTCTGTGGGCCGCCTCTCTGGGGATGCCGCGCATGATATGGATCCCGAACTTCAGCCCCAGATCGTGGATCTCCTGTGCCAGGGGTCCGAAGCCTTCCGGGAACCGGGCCGGATCCGGCAGAAGTCTGGCATACGCATCCATCACCAGGGAATTGAAGGGGATATATTGATGTTCGTCCCTGCGGGAACCCGCTCCCGGTGCGAACCATTCAATGTCAATGACGATGTACTCCCATCCGATGTCCTTTAAATGCTCCGCCATATAGGCTGCATTGGCCCGGACGGCGGCAGCGTCCACCGTGGTGTCGTAGTAGTCATAGCTGTTCCAGCCCATGGGCGGTCGAAGTGCAAAGGTATTTTTGTCCATCTTTTCCTCCTCTGTTATCAAGCGGTCATTCCACCAGGCCCTGGGACAGGTACAGATCTTGGCACATATCGATCTGCGCCACCACCTGCGTCGCCTCTTTTCCGTAGACTCTGCAGCATTTGTGGGACACCTTGGCGTATTCTTCCTGGGTATCGTCCATCTCGACACTCATCTTGGCGGCCCCAAGCTCCACCTCACTGTCTAAGTGCCTTAGGATCTCATCGATGAGCTGTTCCGTGATCTCTGCCATCTTCCTCTTCCTCCCATATCGCACAAAAGGGAGAATCCGCAGCGGACTCTCCCTTTGATTTTACTTCCTGATATGTTTTTTCGCAACCGATTACAGCTGGATGCCCTTCTGCAGGTGACGGGGAAGTCCGTTCACCATGATGGGATCAAGCTCGCCCTGGATCAGAGGTCTCACATACTCCAGGAAGGTATCGGTGACATAATCGCCGTCCTTGTTGATCCACTCGCGGGGAACCACCTTCTCCTCGTTTGCGATCTTGTGCACATCGTTGATGGCGGTGGTGGAAGCGTACGGATCGTCGGAGGTACGGATGATGCAGACCATCTTTCCGGAATCTCCCTCGTCGGCAGCCTTCACGGCAGCCTGTCCGCACTGATAGGACTCCTTCAGGTCCACGCGGGAGGTGCAGTGGCTGGCAGCACGCTGCAGGGTGGAGAACTCAACCGCACGGGTCTTGCAGCCCAGCTTGGAAGCGATGAGGTTTGCAAGGTAGGTAGCGGTTCCGGAGAGCTGCTTGTGGCCGAAGGCATCCACGTACTCGGAAGCACTTCCCAGCTCGCTGACATATTTGCCGTCCGCAGTCTTGATCCCCTCGGAGACAGCCACCACCACGGAGGACTTCTCCTTCAGGAGCTTTTCGCACTTTGCCACGAAGCCGTCCACATCGAAGGGAAGCTCCGGCAGATAGATCAGATCCGGGCCTTCGCAGTCCTCGCCCTTTGCCAGAGCGGTGGCACCGGTAAGCCATCCGGCGTTGCGGCCCATGACCTCGATGATGACCACCTGGCCGCCCTTGATCTCCAGGCACCAGCAGTCACGGATGATCTCCTTCACGCTGGTAGCAATGTACTTCGCAGCGGAGCCGAATCCGGGAGTGTGGTCGGTAAGTGCCAGGTCATTGTCGATGGTCTTGGGGCATCCCACGAACTTGATCTGGGAACCGGTGATGATCGCGTAATCGGAGCACTTCTTGATGGTGTCCATGGAATCGTTGCCGCCGATGTAGATGAAGACATCGATCTCCAGCTCCTCCAGGATCTGGAACAGCTTCTCATAGACTTCCTTGCCCTCGTTGATCTCGGGCATCTTGAAGCGGCAGGAGCCCAGGTATGCGGAAGGAGTTCTCTTAAGGAGCTCCACATCCAGCTCGTCCTCGATGTGCTCGGAGAGGTCTACCACTCTCTTGTCCAGAAGGCCCTGAATGCCGTGGACCATTCCGTAGACCTTCTTGTAGCCGCGCTTGATGGCGGTGCAGTAGACGCCTGCCAGCGATGAGTTGATCGCGGCGGTAGGGCCGCCGGACTGACCGACGATCACATTGTGCTTTTCTTTCTTTGCCATTGCTTACTCCCTTCAAAATCATAAAATATTAACGGTTTACCCGTTTGAAACCCACAGGCTAGTATAGCGAAAAATCGCGGAAATGTAAATCACGAGTTTATTCCTCGATCCGGATATCCGTCAGGGCACACTGATCTCCTGTCAGGGACACGTAAACCTCGTCCACATCGGGGATGGTGGTGATGTTTTTGATGGCGATGCCCAGATTCTCCGTGATGGCCGTGAACTTGTTGCCTCTTCTCAGAAATGTGACGCTGCAGTCAAGGCCTTTCTTGTTGCACTCCTTCCAGTTCTCCCAGCCTTCAAAGGCCTCCGTATGGCTCACCATCATCCGGTTGTCGGCCTGCTTCACCTCATCATCGGACTCCCAATGCTCCCCATCCAGGCGGATCAGGGCAAACTCCCGGTAATTCGGGCCATCCACCTGACCGTTGGCGGAGGTAAAGATATCGATGAAGGGACAGTGCCAGACCAGTCTCGCTGTGGGCAGGCTCATGGTATGGAAGGTGATCTGCATACCGTCCCGGATGGGGATCCCCTCCGTGGATGCGGTGCGGTATCCGTTGATCTGGATATTCGGCACATCCCCCGCGATGCGGTCGATGTAGCTGATCTCCTCCGCAATGCGAGGGATCTCGTACTCCCCGATGGGCTGCTCGGCCTTGGAGATCTCCACGTCCCGGATGTGACAGTGCTCTCCGGTGAGGCTAAGGTAAGCGAAGCGGGAGCTGTCGGGCAGGGCCACGATGACCTCCGTCCGCTTTCCGGCACCCTTTACCCGGATTCGGATGTGATCCTGGTATTTCACGGCCTCGATCTCATAGGTGGCACCCCTGGTCTCGATATCCGCCGGGGTCCCGGCCATCAGAGGCTCCGTCTCGGCCTCCATCATCCGGGCTCCGGAGGAGATGGCATGTCCGTCAAACCAGACCTCCGCGTATTCATAATATCCCAGCTCCCGGATACTGGCCTCATCGGTGTGCACCCTGGCATCCAGCGAGTCAAAGAGAATCAGGGCGGGCAGCGCAGCAGAGCCCTTGGCGTTTTCATCCGGAACGCTCCGCAGCCGGATGGTAGTGGTGTTGGGGGAGATCACGATCCCCTCGGAGACCGCGCTCCGGTACTCTTCGCAGTAGAGCTCATTCGTCCCGGACAGCTCCCGGATCTCTTCCTTTTCCCGCATCTGGTACTCGGTGTCCAGATCGATGAGGTGCAGCATCTGCTTTGCGATGTTGGGGTCAAACTGTGTGCCGGCGCATTTGACGAATTCCTCCCGGACCTTCTGCTGCGGGATGGGATCCCGGTAGCTTCTCTTGGAGGTCATGGCGTCATAGGCATCCGCAATGGAGATGATGCGGGCGATCTCCGGGATATCCTCTCCCTTTAATCCGGCGGGGTACCCGGTGCCGTCATAGTGCTCATGATGGTATCTGGCGCCGATGCTCAGGAAGGGATACTCGGTGATGCTGGAGAGGATCTGGTTGCCCATCTCCGAGTGTTTTTTCATCTCCTCATACTCTTCATCCGTCAGCTTTCCCACCTTGTTGATGATCCGGCCGTCGATGCCGATCTTTCCCACATCATGCAGGAGGGCTGCATAGTAGATCTCGTTACATTCCTCCTCGGATTTGCCCATCATCTCCCCCAGCTTTCTGGAATACTCCGCCACCCGGACAGAGTGCCCGTGGGAGTACACATCCTTTGCGTCGATGGCGCTGGTGAGGGCTGTGGTGGTCTGCATGAAGAGGATCTGCTGCCTTTTGTTCACTTCCTTCAGATAGTCCGTCTCCAGGATCCTGCCCCGCTCCACGGCCCGGTCCATATCGATCAGGGCAAACACATACAGGGCCACGGCCATGCCCACGCAGGACAGATTGGTCAGAGAGACACCGTACATAAAGACCTGGACCACGGAAGCCGCAATGGGGGCGATGGCAAAGAGGATGAGGGAGCTCCGCATCAGGGTGTTCACCCGCTCCGCATGCTGGATGATCACCGACAGATCGATGAGCAGACACACCATGGGGATCAGATAGCAGATCAGGAACCCGCCGGAACGCTGGTACCGGTTCATCTCGTCAAAGGTGTAATACAGGCCGGTGAACTGGGAGATCACCAGGAGCACGATCCCCAGTGCGCAGAGGAAATACACCAGGATCAGCCTCCGGGGCGTCTTTTCCAGACCGCCCTCCCGGATGATCAGATCCTGCACATAGCTGTTAAAGCAGATCATTATCAGGATCGTCACCAGAAACACCAGGAAATTGCTGATGCGGACCATATAGTACCCGGTCTGGCTCACATCCCCTCTGTAGAGGTAGGCAAATCGGTCAAAGATCAGCAGCGCCATGGCGCAGATCTCCACCAGAGCCAGTGCCACCCGTCTCCTGCGGGGCATGGACCGTCCGATGATGCAGAAGAATGCGATGACTCCGCAGACGCCGGACATGACCAGCATGATGTTCAGTTGATGTGCCTGCAAAAACGAGACCATTTTGTTTGCTTCCTTTCCGCTCCGGGATCCGCCGACCCGGCGCGTTTACTTATGCGCTGCAAAATACTGATCCAGCTTCTCCAGCAGCTCTTTCCGTTCGATGGTCTTCAGGAAATACCCCTCGGGCTTTAAGGCCACCACGGCCATGACGCTCTCCTTGTCGCTCTTTCCCGTCAGGAACATCACCGGGATGGAGCTGGTATCGGGATCGCTCCGGAGCATCTCCAGCACCTGGGGCCCTGTGGTGACGGGCATCTCATGATCCAGCAGGATGAGGTCCACCTTGTTCTTTCCCAGATATTTGATGGCCTGCAGCCCGGAATTGGCCATGGCCACCTTGTAGGACTCCTTCAGCCATTCCCGCACCAGACTTAAGTAATTCGGATCATCATCCACGATGAGGACGCTCTTTCGCATCTCCCCCGCCTGGATCTTGTTCAAAAGATCCGTCGCGCTCCGGATGAGCTCCTCGTGGTCCACGGGGCGCGTCAGCGAACGGTAGATGAGATCATGGGGAAAATGATCCGTCACATAGGACAGATCGTTTCGTTCCCCGATCATGATCATCTTCATGTCAGCGTCCTTCATCCGGTCCATCAGAAATTGCAGCACATCCTCCCGGGGGCGCTGGCCGTCATCCATATGCAGGATGATCATGCAGGTGCCCTCCCAGTGCGTATTGATGTCGTTGACGGTCCATGGTGCAAAGAAGCTGTCTGCCCCGGCATCCTGCAGTTTTTTCAGGATCACCCGGATCAGAAAAGTCTCTCTTTCTCCGACCACCATGACTCGATTGTTTGCCATTTTCTTTACCTTCCCCCTCTTTTACACTTCCGCGATCAGCGCTTCCATGCCGTCCCAGTCAAAGGCCTTCATCAGTCCCTCCAGCCGCTCAAGCCGCTTTGCATCCTCCTCCGGAAGCCGGTATGCTTTTAACTCCCCTGCGATCATCTCCACCGCATCATAGTCCATCTGCGGGATGGATTCCTTCAGGGCCGCATAGGCATCCGCCAGCTCCTCCGGGGAGATCTCCGGCAGATCCGAAGCCGCCTCCGGGGCCTTCAGCCCCGCCAGCTTCTCATGATAGGAGCGGTACAGCTCCATCAGGCGGTCCGTATGCTCCCGGATATACTCCAGGTTTTCTTCGTTTCCCGCCTTTTCCAGATCCTCCGCCAGCTTTGACAGCTCCTGCGCGCCGATGATCCGGGCGGAGCTTTCAGTGCGTGGACTTTCACGGTGTAGAGCCGGATATCCCCGTCCGCATACGCCTTTTCGATCACCTGTGCATTGGCGTCGATGGTGTCCAGGAACATGTTCAGGGAGAAGAGGAAATCCTTCACCCCGCCGGAGCCCCGGATCCCTTCCTCCACGCTGATCCCGTCCACCTCTTCCAGCCATTTCACCTCCTCGGGAAGGGAGGTCTCTTCCTCCCCGGCATCAAAGGCCCCGGGATTGGGCTTCATCACGATCTCCGGAGGCAGATGCCGGAGGATGGCCTTCTCCAGTGCCTCGGAGTCGATGGGCTTTGCCAGATAGCCGTTAAATCCCTTGGACTTGTAGAACTCCTCCCCGCCTGCTGCCGCATTGGCGGTCAGGGCATACACCGGCAGATCCGGATGGGTCTCCCGGATCCTGGCCACGGTCTCAATGCCGTCCATACCGGGCATCATATGGTCCAAAAGCACCACATCGAAGCGGTTGTAGCGAAGTCTCTCCAGGCAGTCCTCTCCGCTCTCCACGGTGGTGACGAAGACCTGTGTCGCCTTCAGCAGACTCTTGATGACATTCAGGTTCATGGGGTTGTCATCCACCACCAGCACTTCCGCTTCCGGTGCGATAAACTGCGGCACATAAGGACCTTTTACCTTCTCCTCTTCCTGTTCCACGAAGAAGCCGATGGGCTCCCCGTTCACCACCTTCTGGGTCACCACCAGGAAGAATTCCGAGCCCTCTCCGTACTCACTCTCGCACCAGAGCCTGCCGTGCATCTGCTCCGCAAATCTCCGGGAGATATCCAGCCCCAGACCGGTTCCCTGGATGCCATTGTTCTTCACCTCGTCCAGACGCTCATAGGCGGTAAAGAGCCGGTCCAGATCCTCCGGTTTGACGCCAATGCCGGTATCCTTTACGGAGAACTGCAGACGGCACAGATCCTCCTCATGCTCCAGGACCTTCACCTTCAGGGTAAAGCCCCCCACGGAGGTGTACTTCACCGCATTTGTCAGGAGGTTTAACACGATCTGTTTGATCTTGCCCTCGTCGCCGTAGAGGCGCTTCGGGAGCTTCTCGTCCACCTCCACGTCAAAGTGCAGGTTCTTTTCATCGCTCCGGACCCGGATCATGGTGCAGAGGGCCCGCAGCAGCGCCGCGCAGTCATATTCATGCTCCACCAGATTCATCTTGCCGGATTCGATCTTGGAGATGTCCAGCAGGTCGTTGATCAGGGCCAGCAGGGACTCCGATGCGGACCGGATATCCAGGGCATACCCGATGACGGACATAAAGTACTCCTTGGGTACGTCCTTGGGCTCCTCCCGCAGGATCATCTCGTCCATCCCCATGATGGTGTTGATGGGGGTTCGGATCTCATGGGACATATTTGCCAGGAACCTGGATTTGGCCTGGTTTGCCTGCTCCGCCTCTTCCTTTGCCTGACGGATCTGCTCATACTGCCTGTGGATGATGGTCCCGGTCATCACCCTCCAGACAAAGAATCCCGCCAGTGCCGCCATCATGGTCACAAAGAGGATCCGGACCACCAGCAGCTCAAAGAAAGCGGGTTTTTTCACGATCCGGAAGACCTCCTCCTGACGGACCTGCTCCGTGGAAGGGTCGATGATCTGGATGTGCAGGGCATAGTCCCCGTAGGCCAGTCTGGTGTATTCCAGAGGCTTTAAGTCGCTGTGGGCGGCGGTGATCCCCTCATCGTTGTTCCCCTCCAGGTAGAGACGCACGGTGGGATTGGTCATGGAATAATCCAGCACCGCAGCCTCGATCTGGATCCGTCCCTCTCCGGCCGGGATGACATAGGCACCCGTTTCGTCCGGGATCATCTTTTCCCCGCCGAAGCTGATGCTCCGAAGGTCCAGTCGCAGCTCGCCGTTCTTGTTGAAATAATTGTCGATGTTGACGCTGCAGACCCCGCTCCTTTCGGAGATATACAGCGTGCCGTCCTCGCTGTATTCGCTGAAGGAATTGGCCGTGGCCACCCCCGGCATTCCGTTGGAGGTATTGTACAGGCGGTAGTCATGTACCTGGTTTTCCAGGATATCCTCCGCCCGGACACAGTAGAGGCCGTAGGAGGACACCACCCAGAGGTTGCCGTTTTTGTCGGAAAAGAGGTCGAAGTTATTGTTGTAGGGGAAGGAGTCCACATTGGTGATGACGCCGTCCTTCATGTACTGCAGGGAGTTGGAGGTGATGATCCAGAACAGGCCTCTTGCCTCATCCCATTTGATCCGCATCACCACATCACTGGTGAGGCCGTCGTCCCGTCCGATGCGGCGCACGGTATCCCCTTTGATCTCATAGATCCCGTCGCCGTCCGATCCCGCATAGATCGTGCCGTCCGGCCCCGCCTCCACGGTGAGGATGACGGTGTTGGTGAGGCCGTCCTCCTCCGTGTAGCTCTTGACCACCTTGCCTTCTCTGATGAGGGTGACGCCGCCGTTGCTGCCGATGAGCATGGTGCCGTCCGGCATCTCCCGGGCGCAGCGGGTGGCATTGTTGGGAAGTCCCGTCCGCTCCGTAAAGCGCTGGATCATCCCCGTGGGCGAATACCGGATGAGGCCGTTTCCTTCCGTGTAGGTGCAGATCCATAGATTCCCCCTGGAATCCCGTGAGATGCAGCGGATCCGGACGCCCTCTAACATCTCCGTCATCTCGTTCTGAACGGATCTTCCGCTTGATGCGATGATCCGCAGACCTTCATCCGTTCCGATGTACAGATCCTCTCCCCGCAGGCAGGTGGAATTTACCACCGACTCCCGCAGGCCGGCAGCTTTGGACACATCCCGGAAGTTGCTGCTGACGATCTTCATGAGACCCTGTCTGGAGGAGGTGTACCAGAGATTCCCCTGATAGTCCGCCGCCATGGTGTCGATGGAATTGTTCATGGGGACGCCGCTGACCAGATGGAAATTCATGTTCTGGTCCAGATACCCGATCTGGGATTTGGAATTGACCCAGATGCGGTCACAGGCAGAGATGATCCAGGAGATATCCGTCAGGGGCTTTACCTCGATCTTGTGGCTCTTTTCCCCTCCGTCCTCGAATCTTCCGTACAGCAAAAGATCCTGATCCGTTCCGAGATAGACAAATCCCGGGGTCTTGGGATCCGGATAGATGGTGGTGATGCGATCGACTCCGTAGTCCCCGGAGGTCCAGAAGGAAGTGATCTCCCCGTTTTCGATGCAGAATGCGTCCCCGCTGTGGGTGCATCCGTAGATCCGTCCCTGGGAATCGGAGACCATGCGCTGGATATACTGTGTCTGGATCCGGGGATCCTTAAAGACATGCACCTCCAGATTCTCGTCCACGGTGCAGATCCCCACGGTGGTACCCACCCAGATCACACCGTCCGAATCCTCGCCGAAGCCCCGGATGGAGGAAGCGGGAAGTCCCTCCCGGTAGGTGATCCGCGTCTGCTGCGATCCGTCCAGGATCACGACGCCGTTGTCGTTGGTACCCACCCAGATCCGCTTTTTGCTGTCCTCAAAAAACACATATCCGCTGGTGAGGCCGTTGGTGGAGTCCATTCGGGTGAAGCTGTCTCCGTCGTACTGCAGCACGCCGCTGTAGCCCCCCACCCAGATATATCCGTCACTGGCGGCCAGGATGCAGTTGGCATCGGAAGTGGGCAGACCATTGTCCGCATTGTACATCACCGCGGTGTAGCCGACTCCCGTCAGCTGCCCGGAGACCGCGTATCCGCCCCCGGTCTCGGATCTGGAGCGAGTGTAGGTACTCTCCCCCGGTACCGTATCTTTCTGGACTTCATAAACGGCAGATCCCGCTTCCGAAGCGCGCACACGGTCCGCAGGCACCGCAGCGGCAAGTGCAAGCGCCAGCACGCCCCAGGCAAAAAGCCGCAGGAATCCCTTTTTCATCGGCAAAAAACCTCCCTTTGTCTCCCCATTCTCACAAAGAAAGCCCACTTCAGCACATACAGATTGATTTTATCATATTCTCGCGAAAAGAACCAACGGTTATCACCCCCTGATGACCTTGATCCATTTCCGGCTCTTTAGCCTGTAGACACAGATCACCGCCTTGATGAACTGATCGATCTTCAGGAAGATGTAGATCCAGAAGCCCGGCAGGTGCCAGTACAGCCCTGCCAGTGCTCCCAGGGGGAGCGATGCCACCCACAGAAACAAAACGTCCATCACCATCAGGAATTTCGTGTCTCCGCCGCCACGCAGCACCCCCTTGGTGAGGATGCTGTTGGTGGTCTGGAACATCACCACAAAGCCCACGGCCCGCATCAGTTCCCTGGCCAGGAGCCTGGTGTCCGGTTCGATCTTGTAGAGGCTGATGATGGGGTCCGCCAGAAGCTGGATCAGTACACAGCCGAAGCACCCCACCAAAAATCCCAGAAATCCCATGGTCACGCCCTGCCGCTGTGCTTTCTCCGTCTCCCCCTCTCCCAGGGTGATGCCTGTGATGGCGCAGCTGGCCTGGGACAGACCCTGACTGATGACGGTGGCCAGCATCATGGTAACGGTGGTGATGGCATTGGCGGAGACGAAGGTACTGCCGATCCGGCCGGAGATCACGGCGGTCATGGTATTGCCCAGGCCCAGCAGGGTATCGGACACCAGCACCGGAATGGAGATCCGGAAATATTCCGGGATCAGGCTCCGGACGCTCATGGTCAGATCCCGGGGTCTGAGCCCGATATGCTCATCCCGGAAAAGCAGATACCCCACGGTGATGAGAAACTCCACCACCCGGGCGATGAGGGTCCCCAGGGCGGCGCCGTTGGCTTCCATGCGGGGTGCCCCCAGATGTCCGAAGATAAAGACCCAGTTGCAGAAGATGTTCAGGAAAAAGGAGGCGATGCTGGAATACAGCGGCACATTGGCTTTTCCCACGGACCGGAGCACCAGACTGGTGGTGACGGAGAGGCCGTTCAGATAGTAACAGGGAATGCTGATGAGAAGGTACCCGGTGCCGATGGCGATGACATCCGCCTCGCCGGAAAACAGGGACATGATGGGCCCCGGCATCAGGGCGGTGGCGATGCAAAAAAGCGTGGCCGTCAGAACCTCCAGCCGCAGCATGATGTTCACGGAGCGCTTCATATTCTCCCGGTCCTTCATGCCGAAGAACCTGGAGACCATCACCGTGGCTCCCATTCCCAGCCCCATACACATGATCTGGAAGAGGGAGATGAAATTGTTCGCCAGGGTGGCGCCGCTCATCTGGACCTCCCCCAGCTGTCCCAGCATGATGTTGTCCGCCATGTTGACGCCCATGGTGATGAGCTGCTGGGCACAGATGGGAAGTGCGAAGGCTGTCAGTTTTTTATAAAATTCCCGTTCCTTTACCAAAAGCTGCATGTGATGATTTACGCCAGCCGCAGGGTTTCCCCGGGACCGACGGTATAGATCTCCTCTCCTGTTGTGATGGTGACCGGGATGGCGGAAGGGTTCCGCACCAGGTCACAGGATGCGGAAAACTGCAGGCGCCGCGCCGCATCCAGATAGTCGATGATCTCGATATTCGTGGCGTACCAGATATCCTCCCGTCCGCCGATGTAGGCACAGAACTCTTCGATCACGTTCCAGTTGTCCGCATTGTCGAATTCGTAGCTGTGTCCCCAGACATATAAAAGGATCAGGTACTGTTTCTTTTGAAACTCCGCCAGGTATTTTGCATGCTCCATCAGCCGGGGGTCGCCATGATGGCAGGTGGGATCCCAGGCCAGGGGATTTTCCGGCAGATCGTACCCGCCCGTGGAATGCACCGTCCGGGCATAGGCCACCCCCAGGGAGGACAGGAGCGCCTCGATCTCTTTGCTGTAAGAGCCGTTTGGATAGGCGTGCCCCCGGACCAGATCCCCGGTGATGCGCTCTAAGTTTCTGCGATCCTCCAGCACCTCCTGGGCCACCTTCGTTAAGGGGCATCTGGCCAGGGTGGGATGGGTCAGGGTGTGGGTCGCCACCTCAAAGCCCCGGTACAAGTCCCGGATCTCTTCCGACCGCACGCGGATCTCCTGCTCCATCAGGCCGGAGTTTAAGTTAAAGGTCCCCCTGATCCCGTACTTTCGAAAGATCTCAAGGAGCCTTCTGTCCGCCAGTTTTCCGTCATCATAACTCATGGTGAGGGCTTTGGTCTTCCCGCCGGGATAGCAGATATACACGCGATTTTCCATTTGACTCCCCCCTTTTCTCCTAATCCTGAACGATCTCATCCACACCGGTCAGCTCAAAGGTCTCCCCCTCCGCGCCGGTGATCTGCACATTTTTCAGAGTCAGCTTTGCCACGTTTCGGGCAAAGAGTCCCCGTTTTTTGCAGGGCTCCACCCCCTCGGACATGGCCGGGACACCGGGGACGGCATCCTGTGCGAAGCTGACCTCCACATCCCGCATGATGATCTCCTCGATCTTGCGCTCCGGAAGACCGTCGAAAAAGGCTGCTGCCACATGGCAGTTGGAGGCTTTGATCTCCTCGAAGGCCAGACGTCTGATCTCCGGCGTGCGCTCATCCACCGGCATCTCCTCCCGGGACTGCACATAGTGCGTCTTTCCGTCCGGATCGCAGAAATAGAAGGCGTTTACCACAAAGGGCGTCATCACATGATCCATATCGATGCGCCAGAAGCTGATATCATCCAGCACCGCGTCCTTTCCGCGGCCTCTGCGGGTCTTGATCCGAAGTCCCCTGTCCGTGCGGCGGAAGATGCACTCCTCCACCTTCAGATTTCGCACGCCGCCCGCCATCTCACTGCCGATGGTCACCGCCCCGTGTCCGTTTTCCATAAGGCACTGGCGGATCAGGATATTTTCCGAGGGCTGCTGATACTTCCGTCCCATGTAGATCTTCCCGGA
>JAFYFY010000073.1 GCA_017543485.1 Lachnospiraceae bacterium
AATCGTCCGGAAGTTGGTCAGCATGCCGCCGAGCCATCTCTCGTTCACATAGAACATTCCGCAGCGCTCAGCTTCCGCCTTCACCGCATCCTGTGCCTGCTTCTTGGTGCCCACGAACAGGATGGTGCCGCCCTGTGCAGCGATCTCGCCCACTGCCTTGTAGGCCTCGTCCACCTTCACGACGCTCTTCTGCAGGTCGATGATGTGGATGCCGTTGCGCTCGGTGAAGATGTAGGGAGCCATCTTAGGGTTCCATCTTCTGGTCTGGTGTCCGAAGTGAACACCTGCTTCAAGCAGCTGCTTCATAGAAATAACGCTCATTTGAAATTCCTCCTTTAGGTTGTTCTTCCGCAGCCTCTTCGCCGATGAGCATCCGGCGCAAAAACCATCCCTTCCGGGACACCCGTTTTTGCATGGAAACTGCGTGTTTATTAGTGCAACATTCGCATTTTAGCACAGATGGATCTGCGCCGCAAGGATTTTTTGGACCTTACTTTCCCTCTGCAGCCTTGCCGGAAGGTCTCACCAGCACCAGGCAGACCACCAGGGCGATGACGTAGAGGATGCCGGTGGCGTAGAGCACATTCTGATATCCCACCGGGTTCACCTGCTGTCCTGCATGGTCGATCCACTCACCGCTGTGGTTCACGATAAAGGATGCCATCTGGTTGCCCGTCAGTCCCGCGAAAGCCCAGGCGGAAAGGGTGATGCCGTGGATCGCGGAGATGGAGCCCATGCCGTAATGGTCGGAAAGCAGGGTGGGCACGTTGGAGTAGCCGCCGCCGTATCCCGCATTCACCAGGAAGATCAGAGCCAGTACCAGGAAGATCAGCAGGCCGTTGCCCTCTCCGTTCACAATGCCGCGGGTGAGGATCACCAGGGCCGTGAAGGCGATGGACAGAATGAAGATCAGCTTGTAGATGGTATTGCGATCCTTCAGCTTATCCGCCCATGCGGAGAAGCCGAGACGTCCGCCCGCATTGAAGATGGCAGAGATGGAGGAGATGGTGCCCGCCGCAGCCGCAAGACCGATGCACTTGACGATGGCCTTCTCCTGAGAGATCAGAGCCAGTCCGCAGGTGATGTTGATGTAGAACATCAGCCAGATGCCGATGTAGTTGGTGATGGGCTTGGTCTTTATGGTCTCCATGATGCCGGGCTTCTTCTCTCCCTTTGCGGGCTCATGCCAGCCCTCGGGCTTCTTCAGAAGAAGGTGTCCCACAAACATCATCACGAAATACACGCAGCCCAGGATCAGGAACATCTTATAAATCCCGCTCCCGTCTTCCCACTTGTCCAGAAGCTTTGTCATGATGGGGCTTGCGATGGCCTTGGCCGCACCGAAGCCTGCCACGGCCAGTCCGGTAGCCAGGCCCTTCTTATCCTGGAACCAGAGCATCAGGGTCTTCACAGGGCTTAAGTATCCGGTGCCCAGACCGATACCCATGATGAAGCCGTAGCTCACATAGATTCCCACCAGCGCCAGAGGGGATCCCTTGTGGCCGCCGCCGTAATAGATAAAGAAGCCGGTGAGCAGCATTCCTGCGGTGAAGCAGATGGTGGCGATGAGGGAGGACTTGTGGATGTCCTTCTCCACCACATTGCCCAGGAAAGCGGCGCTCATGCCAAGGAAAAAGATGGCAAAGCTGAAAGCCCATTCCACGGCAGGTTTACCGAAGCCGATATAATCCGCGATCTCTTTCGAGAAGACGGACCAGCAGTACACGGTACCGATGCTGCAGTGAAGCAGCAGTGCGGGGATCGCGGCGCGGATCCATTTGTTCGTGCGCCATCCGCCCTGATTTGTCTTGGTCTCACTCATGTTGGTTACCTCACATTATGCAGATTTCGGGCATTTGCCCGCATTTAATCACTTTTACCGTTTTAACATATCCCGTCGGAAGTTTCAAGCGGTTTCTTATATAAGTAGCGTTCCGGGTCCCGTTTGCCGGCGCGTCCCGTCCCCTTTTAGAATGATTTCATAGTTTGGAAGCGTTTTCACGGATTGAAGCCGATCCTTTGCCGTGGTAAAATACAAACAGTCAAAGCGTCACGGATGACAGAATGACGAAATGGGGTACAGGTTCATGAATGGCACTGACAACTTGCTTCGCTTTGTGCGAAAACTGGGTATGGACGCAAAGGCCACCATCACTTCCCTCACCAGGGCCGTGGCAATGGCCGCACCCGATTATCACATCGCCCGTTTGGAGATTGATCTATCCGAGGTTCCGGCTTTCCTGCCGAATGCAAAAACCCGACTGATGACGCTCTATGAAGCTCCCAATCCTCCGGAAGAAAACGGGGAGGCTCTTTTGCAGCGCTTCCATGTGACCCGGGAGGGGGAAATCCTGGTCTCCATCTATCCGGGGCTCACCCCCTGGACGGAAACGGAAAAGGACGAGCTGGTGATCTTTTCCCATATCTGCTTCTTCTACTTCGGCCGGATCCGTTTCGCGGATGTGGTGGAAAAGAGCGCCTTCACACAGTATCTCTCCGGTCTTCCCAATGCCGGCGGGTATATTTCCCGGGTGATGCCCATCGTCGCCCAGCGCCGGATCACGGAATATGATGCCTATTATTTCAACCTGCGCAGCTTCGGTCTCATCAGCAGACGCTACGGAGCCGGGATCGGTGACCAGGTGATCCAGAAGTATGCGGAGATCCTGCGGGTCTTCCGCGCAGAGGATGAGGTCATCGGGCACCTGGGAGGCGACAATTTCGTGGCCTTGATCCGCAAGGAGAACTCTCCCGCCTTTCTGGAAATGCTCTCCGGGATCTCCGTGACGGTGCCCTCCAAAAACGGTCCCGTGACGGTGCAGCTTTCCGCCGTTGCGGGCGGATGGCATATCACGGACAATCAGGTGGAGCAGAGCGATCTCATCTCCATGCCGGGGATTGCCCTGAATATCGCGAAAAACGTGACTCACCAGAGTGCCTGCTTTGTCACCGAGGAGATGGTCAGGCGCGTCAGCGAGGAAAAGCAGGTGATGCAGCTCTTCCCCAAGGCGCTGGCCATGGAAGAATTCATGGTCTATTACCAGCCCAAGGTGGATTCCCGCACAAACGAACTCACCGGTGCGGAGGGTCTCGTCAGATGGAAGCATGACGGAGAAACCATTTCCCCCGGACTGTTCATCCCCGTTTTAGAGCGGGAAGGAGAGATTGAAAAGCTGGATCTGTATGTCCTCCGGCGCGTATGCGAGGATCTGGTGGCCTGGCAGAAGGCAGGCCTGAAGCCGGTACAGATCTCCGTGAACATTTCCCGGAAGGACCTGTCCGATCCCGGGCTGGCCTCCGAGATCGACGTGATCCTCTCTACTTACGGCATCGACCGGAGCCTGATCCAGATTGAAGTGACGGAGACCACGGATGAAACGGAGCACGGAAAGATGACGGAGTTTTTGAACCGTCTGTACGAGATGAACATCTCCACCGCCATCGACGATTTCGGCAGCGGCTATTCCTCTCTCAGCACGCTTCGGAACTTCCGGATCGGCACGCTGAAGATCGACCGCTCCTTTATCAACAATGAGGAATTCTCCAAGAATGACGAGATCATTCTCACGGATATCATCCATATGGCCGGCCAGTTGGGGATCGGCGTCATCACCGAGGGCGTGGAACGCACGGATCAGCTGGAATTTGTAAACCGGGTGGGCTGCTATGTGATCCAGGGCTTTCTGTATGACAGGCCTCTGCCCCGGGATGAATTTGAAAAGAGACTGGAAAACCGAAAGTACGAAGCATAGATCTTTATTCTTCTTCGATGTGGTTCAGTCCCGTGCTCAGGATGGTGGAGATGTGATCATCCGCCAGGGAATAATAGATGATCTTTCCCTCTCTCCTTCTCTTTACCAGGTCCTGGGCTTTTAAGACCCTCAGCTGATGCGAGATGGCCGACTGGCTCATCCCCAGAACATCCGCGATATCCTGTACGCACAGCTCCGAGACCTGCAACACGTGCAGGATCCGCAGTCTCGTCACATCCCCGAAGACCTTGAAGAATTCGGTCAGGTCCGTCAGCTCCTCCTCCGGAGGCATGGCATCCTCGATCCTGGTGATCAGGTCTTTTTTCATCATCTTCATGATCCTACCTCGAAAACCTTCCGTCTGCGTACAGATACATCACTTCCGCGCCAAAGCGCTCCGCCAGGCCTTTTCCTTCCTCTTCCCCCAGGACAAAGCAGGCTGTGGACAGCGCATCCGCCAAAAGACCGTCCCTGCAAAGGACTGTTACGGACACCGGTCTTTGGTCCTCGGATACCGTATATCCCGCGGCATTGGTCCGGGCCGGGTATCCCGTCCCGGGATCCAGAATATGATGATAAAGCGTCTCTCCCACCCGGGCAGCTCTCTCATAATCACCGGAGGTGGAGACGCACATGCCGCCGGGCACCTGCAGGATCTGCACCGGGGCACTGCCTCCGAAGGGATCCGTGATGCCTACATTCCAGGCGCCTCCGTCGGTCTTCTTTCCCACGGTCAGCACGCTTCCGCCGGCACTGATGCATCCCGCCGCCCCCGCAGCGTTTAACAGATCCGCATCCGCCGCATAGGCATGATAGGCCAGCTTGGGCGCCGGCGTGAAGATGGTAAAGTCATTTCCCGTCACATCAAAGGAATACCCCTTGAATACGGAATTCCCGGACACATCATTCCCGGAGATGTCATTTCCGGAGATGTCCGCGGATCCGCCGAAAAACCCCTTCTCCTCTTCCAGGATCTGCCGCACATACGCATCCGGCAGCTCCCCCGTCATCTCCATCTGTGCACGGTTCAGGAAATATCCCTTCCCCACGGCTCCCAGATCCAGGCTCATCCCTTCCGGCAGATAGATATGATGATCCGCGATCCGCACCTTCTCATATCCGCAGCAGGTTAAGGCTTCCCGGATCTGTGCCGGAGTCGGCGGGACATAGGATCCGTCCTTTGCGCGTCTCTCCGTTTCCTCTCCGGCGGCATAGGCATCCAGGTCCCAGAGCTTCGTCAGGGCTCCCAGGGTGATGTCAAAGGCCCCCTCCGTCTCCTGACAGATCGCCAGGCAGGACAGAAGAAGCGCTTCCGTCTCCTCCGTAAGGGGATATCCCTCCGGACGTCCGGCGGATGCATTGATCCGGGCGATCTGTGCGGCAGGCTCCCGCCAGGACAGAAGATCCCGGTCCAGATCCGTCGCCAGATGTCCCAGCCTTTCGGTATAAGAGGCGGCGGTATTTCCCTCCAGGGAGAACTGAAACACCGTACCCATGGCGATGGTGCCTCCATGGGTATCCGGAGTCTTTTCGCGCCCGCACCCCGAAAGCGCCAGGGTACAGGACAAAAGCAAGGCGAGCATCGCCGGGAAGGGTTTCTTTTTTTGTCCGTGCAAAGATGATATACTGTTTTTCATGAATACTCCAGTCTATAAACGAGCTGCCCTGATCTTTCTCCTGATGGC
>JAFYFY010000074.1 GCA_017543485.1 Lachnospiraceae bacterium
GCCGCTGCCCAGTATCAGCATCAGATCCATGTTTTCCCCCTCCGTCAGATGCGTTTTTCCTTTTTAACTATGCGCAATATTATATCACGCCTCCCCTCTTCGCGATACCGCCGGGCCTTTCCGGAATCTGCCGGGAATCTGCCTCAAAGTTCTTGTCCTTGCGGGCGGGATTCATTATACTGAAACCGAGATGACAGTGGGGGACGGTTCCTGACACCCAGGAACCGTCCCCCACCACCAAAAGGAGGTAAAGTATGGAGAGAGTTGAGAAGTTTTTGAAGGAAGCAGGCACGTACTATCTGGCTACCGTGGAGGGCGATCAGCCCAGAGTGCGGCCCTTCGGCACCATAAATGTCTTTGAGGGAAAGCTGTACATCCAGACCGGGAAGTCCAAGGCCGTGGCGAAGCAGATCTATGCGAATCCCAAGGTGGAGATCTGCGCGTTTTTAAACGGCGACTGGGTCCGGGTGGCGGCAGAGCTGGCGGAGGACGACCGCAGAGAGGCAAAGAAGGCCATGCTGGATGCCTATCCGGACCTGCGGGGCATGTACTCCGAAGACGATGACAACACCGTGGTGTTCTACCTGAAGAACGCCGTCGCCACCTTCAGTTCCTTCACCAAGGCCCCGGAAACCGTCACCTTCTAAGGCAGGAGAAGCACATGGCATATTATCGCATCGAATACCGGTCGGAGGCGCTGCAAAGGGTCACCTCCTTTGAGATGCTGATCCCCAATGATCAGCCCGCGGTCCCCTTCCCCGGCGCGCCGGAAAATCCGTACCTGAAGCGCCCCATGAAGACCCTGTTCCTGCTCCACGGATATACCGGGAAGGCAGGGAACTGGGTGCCGGAGGGGATCCCGGAAAAGTACAACTTCGCCATCGTCATGCCCACGGCGGAAAATTCCTTCTACCTGAACGGACTGGGGACGGGCCGCGCCTTCCAGACCCTGGTGGGGGAAGAGCTGGTGGAATATGTGCGAAAGACCTTCGGTCTGGCAAAGAGTCCCGAGGATACCTATATCGCGGGGCTTTCCATGGGAGGCTTCGGCGCGCTTCATACCGGCCTGGCCTACCCGGAGACCTTCGGAAAGATCGGCGCCCTCTCCTCCGCCCTGATCCACCATGAGGTGATGGGGATGCAGCCCGGCTCGAACAACGGCGTGGCAGATTATGAGTACTACAGAGGGTGCTTCGGCGAGCCGGCAGAGCTCTCCGCCAGCGACCGGAACCCCGAAGTCCTGGCCCGGAAATTAAAGGCCGCAGGCGCAAAGATCCCTGAGATCTTTATGGCCTGCGGCACCGAAGATTTTCTGATCGAAAATAACCGTGCATTCCACGCCTTCCTGGAGCAGGAAGGCATCGAGCACATTTACAAAGAGGGGCCCGGCATCCACGACATGGTCTTCTGGTCCGAATGGATCGCAAAGGTCGCGGACTGGATGTTTGCGTAGGCAGGTCAGACCTGCACCCCCTCCACGGATTCCAGCTTTAATACTTCAAAACCGGAAGCCTTACCCTTCAGCTTTACCGTATCGCCCAGAGAGGTGTAGGTGATCCGGTCTCCCAGCGCGTCCGCGACTGTGCGGCTGATGTACACACAGTCTCCGGGCGCGTTTGCTTCGAGTCTTGCGGAGGTGTTTACCGTATCGCCGATGGCGGTATAGTCCATGCGTCTGGCGGCTCCCATGTTCCCCACGACGGCAGGACCGAAGTGGACGCCCACGCCGCACTTAAACTCTTCTCCGATCTCCTCTTTCAGTTCATCCGATACTTCCTTGGCCCCGTGGACGATATCCATGGCGGTCTTCACTGCCAGATATACCGGGTCCTCGATGGGAAGCGGTGCTCCCCAGAAGGCCATGGTGGCATCTCCCACGAATTTGTCCAGAGTCCCCCGGTTTTCCGCGATGCAGCGGCTGGTCATATCCAGATACTTGTTCAGGATGTAGACCACCTTCTCGGGATCCAGGCGCTCCGACATGGTGGTAAATCCCCGGACGTCCACGAAGAGCACGGCGATGTCGCAGAGTTTTCCCCCCAGCTCCAGGGCGTCCGTCCCCTCCTTCAGGATCTCCTTTACGATCTCCGGGGCCACATAGCGCTCGAAGGTCCGGGTGACACGCTGTCTTTCTCTGGCGGACTGCAGATACTTCAAAAGGACGGAGACCGCATATCCGGCGATGGCTCCCACGGGGATCCACAGCGGATGGGTGACATGCCCGGCGTTGTAGAGCAGGATGGTGGCGCCCCCCGCCGCAGCCACCAGAGCGGCCAGGACGATGGTGGCGGGCACCAGCTTTAACTTCTCATACACCAGATAGGCTCCGAAGCAGATGAGGAACAGGATCACCAGCTGCAGCGCATCGGAGACCTCCTTCTTAAAGTCTCCCCGCAGGAGCATATCGATGACATTGGCCTGATATTCCACGCCGTACATCTGGGCGGAACGGTCGATGGAGGTGTAGTAGGCGTCCTGCAGGCCCACGGCGTAGGGACCGATGAGGACGATGCGCCCCGCGAAATAATCCGCAGGGATCCGTCCCTCGATAAGGTCCACCAATGACACGGGATCCGCAAAATCTCCGGGCTTGGCGGCATAGGAGACGTAAAAGTGTCCTCTCTCATCCGTCTCCGGCGTCCCCAGGGTGATGCCGTTTGCCTGCGCATAAGCCGCCGCGGTCTGATAGGCCATGGAATAGACCCGCTCCCCGTTCGGTTCCACATACAAAATGGCATGGCGCAGGATCCCGTCCAGATCGTACATGGCATTGATGTGCCCCTGGATAGTGACGTCCTTTAGCGCGCTGATGGGCTCCTCATAGGCCAGGATCTCATAGTAATCCTTGTAATAC
>JAFYFY010000075.1 GCA_017543485.1 Lachnospiraceae bacterium
AAGGTCCTCACGGATGCTGCCATCAAGGGCAAGGTCGATCCCCTGGTGGGACTGAAGGAAAATGTCATCATCGGTAAGCTGATCCCTGCGGGAACCGGCCTGAAGAGATACCGGAACCCGGAGCTTTCCACGGACTATACAAAAGCCGTGACCGTGGAGGCGGGAGAGGACACCGAAGAGGGATATGCACCCGAAGAGGAAGAAGGATTTGAGGAAGAGGACCAGGTAACTGCGGAGACTTCCGAAGAATAACCTTTCACCGGCCCGGAAACAGGACAAACGAAAAGCCGTACTTTGCACCGGCCCAATGGCCGGGCAAATGCGGCTTTTTGAGCATATGGATCCATCCGTACCGGATTGCAGGTCCGCTGAAAGAGAAAGGAAGCAAGGGATGAAGGTATTGGTGACCGGCGTGGCGGGTCAGCTCGGACACGACGTGATGAATGAACTAAACGGCAGAGGCATCGAGGGGATCGGGACGGATCTGGCACCCGCCTACAGCGGGATCGCCGACGGGTCGCCGGTAACCTCCATGCCCTATGTCTCTCTGGACATCACGGACAGGGAAGCGGTTTTTCGGACCATCCGGGATCTTCGGCCCGATGCGGTGATCCACTGTGCGGCCTGGACGGCCGTGGATGCCGCGGAGGAGGAGGAAAACCGGGAGAAGGTCCGCCGGATCAACGAGGACGGCACCCGGAACATCGCGGAGGCGGTCCGGGAGGCGGACGCAAAGATGCTCTATATCAGCACGGATTACGTCTTCGACGGCCAGGGGGAGGAGCCCTGGGATCCGGACTGCAAGGCCTACGCCCCCTTAAATGTCTACGGGCAAAGCAAGCTGGGGGGAGAGCTGGCGGTGGCCGAGACCCTGGAAAAGTACTTCATCGTGCGCATCGCCTGGGTCTTTGGATTAAACGGCAAAAACTTCATCGGCACCATGCTGAGGCTGGGAGAGACCCATGAGGAGCTGCGGGTGGTGTGCGACCAGATCGGAACCCCTACCTACACCTACGATCTGTCCAGGCTCCTGGCGGACATGATCGTCACGGACCGCTACGGATACTACCATGCCACCAACGAGGGCGGATACATCTCCTGGTACGATTTCGCCTGTGAGATCTTCCGGCAGGCCGGGATGAACACCCGGGTGATCCCGGTGACCACCGCGGAGTACGGCGCGTCCAAGGCGGCACGTCCCTTTAATTCGCGCCTGAACAAAGAAAAACTGGCGGCAAACGGATTTGCGCCGCTGCCCGTCTGGCAGGATGCCCTGTCCCGTTATCTGGAGGAGAGAAAGCGTATCTGACGCCGGAGGGATCATGATCAGGATCAGACTCTTACAATACTTATCGAATGAAAAAAAGCACGTCGTGTGGACCGTGGTGTGGCAGTGGCTTGGGCTGCTGTGCAGGATCGGCATCGCGCTGTGCTTTTCTTTTTTGCTCTCCGGGCGCACCAGAGGAAACCAGACGGCGCTCTTTGCCACGCTGGGGGCGATCCTGCTGGGAGCCCTGGGGCAGTTTGTCTGTGATGAAAAAAGAGGAAAGGCAGCGGGAAAAGCCGGGATGGGAGCCAGACGCAGGCTCCGGGAGGCGCTCTATGACAAGCTCCTTCGGCTGGGACCGTCCTATCGGCAGAAGGTGTCCTCCGGGGAGGTCGTGCAGCTGACCACGGAGGGGGTGGAACAGCTGGAAACCTATTTCGGCAAATATCTGCCCCAGCTTTTTTACGCGCTGCTGGCGCCTCTGACGCTGTTTGCGATCCTTATCCATGTGGATCTGCATCTGTCCCTGGTGCTTCTGGTATGCGTGCCCCTGATCCCCGTCACCATCGTGCTGGTGATGAAGGTGGCCAAGCGGCTGCTGCGCAGATACTGGGATACATATGCCAGACTGGGGGACAGCTTTCTGGACTGCCTTCAGGGCATGACGACCTTAAAGACCTACGGCGCGGACGGACAGGCAGCAGAGCGGATGGACCGGGAGTCCGAGACCTTCCGCCGGGTGACCATGAAGGTCCTGACCATGCAGCTGAGCTCCACCGCGGTGATGGACCTCATCGCCTACGGGGCCAGTGCCTGGGGGATGATCCTGGCGGCCCTTTCCTACAGCAGAGGGGAGATCCGTATCGCACAGGCTCTTCTGGTGGTGCTCCTGGCGCCGGAGTTTTTCCTGCCCATGCGGCTTCTGGGCTCCTATTTCCATATTGCCATGAACGGCATGGCAGCCAGCGACCGGATCTTTGCCATTCTGGATCTTCCGGAGCAAAGCGGCGGGGAAGAGCGAAACCTGGGAGACCGTGTGGATATCCGGATCGAAGGGGTGAGCTTTGCCTATCCGGATGCGGGAGAGGAAGAAGAAAGCGCCGGTGTTTTGCGGAATGTCTCTGCGGAGATCATGTCCGGGAGCCTGGTGAGCATCGTGGGGGAATCCGGCTGCGGGAAGAGTACCCTGGCCAGACTTCTGGCGGGGCGGCTCCGGGGATATGACGGCAGCATCCGGCTAAACGGTGTGGAGCTCTCCACCCTTTCGGAGCGGTGTATCCGGAATCATGTGACACTTGTGTCGGATGAAAGCTATCTCTTCCGGGGCACGGTCCGGGAGAATCTGCGGATGGGAGATCCGGAAGCTGCGGATGACAGACTTCGCGCTGCTCTGCGGAGAGTGGGTCTGCTTCTTTCCATGGACATGAAGGAGGGACTGGACACTCGCATCGAAGAGGGCGGGTCGAACCTGAGCGGAGGCCAGAGACAGAGACTTTGCCTGGCCCGCGCCCTTTTGCACGATACCCCGGTCTATGTCTTTGACGAAGCCACCTCCCATGTGGATCCCGACAGCGAGGAACTGATCCTGCAGGTCCTTCGCGAGCTGTCCGCGGACCATACGGTGCTCCTCATCACCCATCGGCTGGGAAGCGTGGTCTCTTCCCGCAGGATCTGTCTCCTGTCATGCGGGGCGTTGCAGGAGGAAGGCACCCATGCGCAGCTCCTGGAAAAGGGAGGTCTGTATGCCACCATGTTCCGCACCCAGAAGGAAAGCGAGGGCTTCAGCTCCTCCAGACAGGCACGGGAGGCCAGGTCAGAGGTGGCCGGTCAGCCCAGGATCGTGCGGGTCCGCGCCGGCGGGGTGGAAGGAACCGACGAGAGTGGACAGAGCTTTTATCATCTCCGGGAAAATGCCAAGGCGCCTTCGGACAAGGACTCCCGGCATTCCCGGGGAGGGCGCACGCTGGTCCCCAGACTGCTTCACCTGGTGCGTCCCCTTTCCCATGTGATGAGCCTGGCGGTGATCCTGGGAGTCCTGGGGTTTGGCTGTGCCATTTTCCTGCCCATTCTGGTGGGGGGACAGATGGCGGACCGCAGTACCCCTGTCGCCTGGCTGACACTGGCAGCGGTCCTGGCGCTCCTTCGGGGCGTCTTCCATTACGGAGAGCAGTACTGCAATCACTACATCGCCTTCCGGCTCCTGGCCCTGATCAGACATCGGGTGTTCGCGGCCCTCAGGAACCTCTGCCCGGCGAAGCTGGAGACCAGGGAAAAAGGAAATCTGATCTCCCTGATCATGGGAGATATCGAGCTGCTGGAGGTGTTTTTTGCCCATACCATCTCCCCAGTGGCCATCGCGGCCCTGGTCAGCCTTCTGATGTCCGGCTGGATCGCGGCGTTCCATCCCCTGGCGGGGGCTTATGCCCTGCTGTCCTACGGGGTGGTGGGGATCTGGATCCCCCTTTGGAGCCGGAAACGCACGGCGTCCCCGGGACGGGAGTACCGGGAGGGCTTCGGACAGATGAACAGCTTCCTGCTCTCCTCCCTGTACGGGGTGGATGAGACCATTCAATATGACTGCGGCGAGGCCCGGAAGGCATCCCTGAAGAGCCACTCCCTGGGACTGGAAAAGCTGGGGCGAAAGCTGGTGCGTGCGGAAAGCACCAGACAGGCGGTGACAGAGCTGGTGATCCGGCTTCTGGGGCTGGGAGAGTTCCTGCTGTGTGCCGCGCTGTTCGCAAACGGACGGATGACCTACGCCGGGGCTCTGGTGGCGGTTCTGTCCCTGATGAGCTCCTTCGGCCCCGTGGCTGCCCTCAGCGCGCTGTCCGGGTCCCTGAGCCAGACCATGGCTGCCGGGGAGCGGATCCTGGCGCTTTTGGAGGAACGCCCCCTGGCGGAGGAGATCCCGGAACGGACGCAGGCGCAGCGGACGGCAGCCGCTTCGGTCATGGACGCGGCAGGCGCCGGCGTGGGGCTCCGGGTGCAGGAGATCTCCTTCGGATATGACAGCCGCGCCCTGTTCCGCGATTTCTCCGCATCCTTCCCGGCAGGGCATCTGACGGGGATCTGCGGAAAGAGCGGCTGCGGCAAATCCACGCTCCTCAGACTCCTGATGCGATTCTGGGTGACGGACAGCGGGAGGATCGAGCTGGCCGGCGCCTCCATCGACGAGATTCCCACGGCGCGTCTTCGCGCACTGGAAAGCTTCCTGCCCCAGGAGACCTGGCTTTTCCGGGACACCGTCCGGGAAAACATCCGGCTGGGGAACCCGGATGCCGTGGATGAGGAGATCGTGGAGGCAGCAAAAAAGGCCCGGATCCATGAGCGGATCCTGAGCCTTCCGAAGGGATACGATACGGTGATGGGAGAGCTGGGAGAGAACCTGTCCGCAGGGGAAAAGCAGCGGGTGGGTCTGGCCAGAGCCTTCCTGCACGACGGAGCGGTGCTTTTGCTGGATGAGCCCACCAGCAATCTGGATGCTCTGAGCGAGGGAATGATCCTGAAAGCGCTGGACGCCCATGCGGCGGGACGGACCGTGATCCTGGTGTCCCACAGAAGATCCGCGCTGCACCAGGCAGAGCTGATCTACGAGATGGAAGGCTAGGCCTTTGCATCCTCCGGACGGGGCTCCGAGAGCTCATCCAGGGTGCTGCCGTAGGCCGGCAGAAAGTCCCTCATAAAGTCCCGGACCTCGGGAAGCTCTGCGCAGACGCCCTCCAGCGATTTCTGGGTGGAGACTTTTGCACTGCGAAACTCCGTATTGCCGGATTTTTCCTCCTCAATGCACTTGATATAGGCGGAGAGCTTGTCAACGGCCTTTACCAGGCGTCTCATGTACTTTTCGTCCGGATCATCCGGGGTGTAGAACACGTCCCGGTAGGCGCTTCGCAGATCCTCCGGCAGACGGTCCAGAAGGCGGTTTTCCGCCATGTGCTCGATCTGCTTGTAGGCGCTGCGGATCTCCGGATTGTAGTATTTCACCGGCGTGGGCATGTCCCCGGTGATGATCTCCGAGGCATCGTGGTAGATCCCGATGAGCGCGGCCCGGTCGGCATCCAGATGGCGGCCGTAGCGCAGGTTCCCGATGGTGCACAGGGCGTGGGCGATCATGGCCACCTCCAGGGAGTGCTCGCTTAAGGTCTCCTGGCGGGAATTGCGCATCAGAGCCCATCTCTCGATGTACTTCATCCGGGAAAGGGTGGCAAAAAAGGCATAGGGGTGGGTGTTGTTTGTGTTTTCCATGGCACACATTTTACTATAACCGCCGGCGGCGGTCAAAGGGTTCGTCTTTTCCGGAGGCGGAAAAGACGGGCTTTTTGGGTGTTGACAAGGAAAAGGATTGTGCATATAATGGTTAGGCGCGTCAAAAATGACGTGCATTCACAAACTATACTATAGAAAGGAAAAGGTGAACAAGATGCCAACATTCAATCAGTTAGTGAGAAAGGGCCGTGAGACTTCCGTGAAGAAGTCCAAGGCACCTGCACTTCAGAAGGGCTACAATTCTCTTCACAAAAAGGCAGTCAGCACCTCCTCGCCCCAGAAGCGCGGCGTGTGCACCGCTGTGAAGACCGCAACCCCCAAGAAGCCTAACTCTGCGATGCGTAAGATTGCCAGAGTGCGTCTGTCCAACGGGATCGAAGTGACGAGCTACATCCCCGGCGAGGGACACAATCTGCAGGAGCACAGCGTCGTTCTGATTCGTGGCGGCCGTGTCAAGGATCTTCCCGGTACCAGATATCACATCATCCGCGGAACTCTTGATACCGCAGGCGTTGCGAACCGCAGACAGGCGCGTTCCAAGTACGGCGCAAAGAGACCTAAGGGCGAGAAGAAGTAAGAAAAGCTTCTTCGATTCGGTATAACTGACAAGTGTTGGAAAGTTCATTTGGATAGGCAATATGAACTTTTCGGCAGACGTACACTGAACGTACAATCGAAGGTGAGTACCGATGAATTATTGATGGCCGGTAGCATTTCCAGACGCGAAATGTGCGAAAGGATCCGGCCGGATGAATAAGGAGGGAAGAATCGTGCCTAGAAAAGGACATGTTGCAAAGAGAGACGTTTTGGCGGACCCTCTGTACAACGATAAGGTCGTTACCAAGCTGATCAACAACATCATGCTGGACGGCAAAAAGGGCGTGGCCCAGAAGATCGTTTACGGAGCCTTTGCGAAGGTAGAGGAAAAGTCCGGAAAGCCCGCTATCGAGGTATTCCAGGAGGCCATGAACAATGTGTGCCCCGCTCTGGAGTGCAAAGCCAGAAGAATCGGTGGTGCTACTTACCAGGTGCCCCTCGAGGTCAAGCCCGAGAGACGCCAGACTCTGGGACTTCGCTGGCTGACCATGTTCGCACGCAAGCGCGGCGAGAAGACCATGGTGGACAGACTGGCCGGAGAGATCCTGGACGCTGCCAACAACACCGGCGGCGCAGTGAAGAGAAAGGAAGATATGCACAAGATGGCCGAGGCAAACAAGGCCTTTGCGCATTATCGCTTCTGATGGAGGGATAGGAAATGGCTGGAAGAGAATATCCCCTTGAAAGAACCAGAAATATCGGTATCATGGCGCACATCGATGCCGGTAAGACCACACTTACGGAGCGTATCCTTTATTACACCGGCGTGAACTACAAGATCGGTGATACCCATGAAGGAACCGCTACCATGGACTGGATGGAGCAGGAGGCAGAAAGAGGCATCACCATCACCTCCGCAGCCACCACCTGCCACTGGACTCTTGAGAAAGAGACCAAGCCTATGCCCGGTGCCGAGGAGCACCGCATCAACATCATCGACACCCCGGGACATGTGGATTTCACC
>JAFYFY010000076.1 GCA_017543485.1 Lachnospiraceae bacterium
GCGTCTCTGTGCCCGCTCCTCCTCTGTAAAGGGAGCGCGTTCGCCCCGCTCCTCTTCCTCGAGCTCCTTCAGCGCCAGGGAGCTTTCGTCCATCAGGCGCTTGATCTCCAGAATGCCCTTGATGAGGTTCTTTTCCTCCTCCGTCAGCTGTGCCTCCACCGCCTCGCTCAGCCGTTCATCTGCGGAGTGCAGCAGCTGATTCAGGCTCTTTAGCATCTCCGCCTGGCAGGCGAAATCCGCACTCGGATCCTGGATGCTACTGATCGCGCCGATGGCAGGGATGGCCTCCTTCAGGCCCCGGGCGATGATCCCCGCCAGATGCTCCGGCTGTCCGTCCTCCAGATCCTGAATGGCGCGCGCCACTTCATCTCTGGCCTCCTCCGCAAAACGGAGAAAATTCCTCCCAAAGGCTTGTCTGGGCGGGTCCATCCGCAGATCCGTGGTCAGATTCATCACCCGGGCCCGAAGCTTTCTTTCGTTGGAAATATTGGGCGTTTCGGGGGCAATATCGCTTGTCACGCTCTGGGGATCCATGACGGCAAAATAGCTCAGCACCGCAAACTGCGCGTTGGTAAAGGATCCCCGGTCCTGGACCTTGAGCCCGGTAAACTCGTCTCTTCTGTATGTCCGGTTGCACCACTCCGGCACATAGGTGGGCTCTGCGCCGTACAGGGACTCGATCTGAAGCCGGTGCAGCACAGACGGGATCCCCGCCTCCTCCGCCTGTGCCTTCATCTGATCGGAATGCACGATCCGCTTCTCCGGAAGCAGGCCGTTTTCTACGGCGATCCGGAACTGATCCTCGTACATCTCATTCCATTCATTCTCGGAGAAATCCTCACGGGACAGATCCGGATCATCAAGGATGCGCTGCCCGATATACGTATCCAGCGAGGCCAGGTACGGGCGCTCCTGGATCACTCTCTCCCGGAGGTCGTTACGGGTCATGGTCAGACGGGCTCCCTCCAGGGTGTAAGAGCCCGTCTTGGGGTCATACCCGATACCGGCGGTATAGATGGGCATCCTGGGATCCATGCCAAACTGCAGCAGCTGGGCCTTGACAGCCATCTCCCTCTGGGCCTGCCCCAGCTCTGCCGGGAGCTCGACCCGGGAGGCAGCCGTTTCGCTGCCGATCAGGATCAGGTCCATACCGGTCTTGCCGGGATTCTGCTGCAGATATTCCCGCACCGGCATGCTGTCAAAATAGGGCTGGTAGATCCGGTCAAAGAGCTGCGATGCCTTCCCCAGCTCCTCCTCAGAAAGCTCCGAAACCTCGCGAAGCCCTCCCTGCTCGTTCACAAACAGCGCCCGAAGCTCCGCCATGGAGTTTTCCACACGCTTGTGAAAGGCGACCCTTGCCAAAGGCGCCAGATCCCGCGCAAGCTTTTCCCCTCTGGCGATGGGCCTGATGTGTTCTCCCATCGCCTGGATCTTTCCCTCTTCCTTCAGGCGGTCCAGCTCCTCATAATCAAGATCCAGCGTCTCCAGCGTCTTCCCCGAGGCCAGTCCCTCCACCAGCTCCATGGGCGCTTCTTTTTGCGTGTAGGGCTTCAGACTGGGAAGGACAGGCTGCACCTCGTCCATGTCCACGATGTCCCCCCTGGATGAGGAGGCGAACAGAAACAGGCCCTTGTAGGGATCCCTTCCCGCCAGGATATCCTTCCGGATCTTGTCGATCACCTGTCCGTAGCTTGCCTCGGACTCCAGTGCGCTTGAGGTGGAGTCGATCTTTTCCGTCGCATACCGCTTTGCGGTCTCGTACTGCGACATGACGTTCATCATGATGGTCTCATCCGAGGCCCAGTCCTGGAATGCATACACCTCCTCCCGGTCCTTAAAGCGCCCGGTGCTGACGAGGATATCCTTGTTGCCCTCATATTTGAGCTCCTGCTTGCTGTCCAGGGCATTGGAAAGAAACGCTCCCGCCCTTCCCAGGAACGCCTTTTTCATCATCTCCTCACTCTGAAAGATCTCCTCGGGGGGATAGGCTCTGCGGTGCATGGCCACAATAGCCCGCATCCCCTGCTCCAGCCCGACGGCATATTTCACCGTGTCATAGCTTTCACAGATCTCGCGGTATTCCTGTGCGATGCGCCTTTTTTCCTCCTGCAGGGAATTCAGGTCCATGATCTGATCGATGGTATACCCTGGCTTTCCCTGGGCCCGGAGTTTTTCGGACTCCTCCGCCAGACGGCCGATCACATAAGAGGTGGGGCTGTACCGGCCGCCTACGATGGTTCCGATCTGCCGGGCGCGCTCCTCCGGCTTCAGCTTGTCCAGCGCAGCGGGGTTCGGCTTGGGCACCCCGTCGGGGAACAGGAATATCTGCATCACGGTCAGGATGCTGGACATCCCCTTATCCGTCGTTTTGCAGCAGTCCGTAGCGATGACGCCGTCGTACTGCTGGACGGCCAGGCGGTTTCTCATCTGCTCCCTGGCCCGGAGATGCTCCGTCGAGGTCTGGTCGATCTCCAGGCCCTTCGCCTTCACCCCGTCCAGGATACGCTGACGCCCCGCCTCCATCTGCTGAGTCTCCTCCCTGGAGAGGACATGGACCGGCGCCCCCTCCAGCCGGATGCTGACCGGTGTGGAGGAACACTTTCTGTCCGGCCAGCCGTTGCCCACGAAAAACTCCACAGGCTCCCCGTCCAGCAGCGCCTGTGCCAGCACCCTGTGGGCATCCGCGCGCCCCTGCTCCTTCAGGAGCTCTGATAACGTCTTTCCTCCGATGAGGATGAGATCGTTCTGGTCAGTCCTCTCCAGTCCCTTTGGCCTCAGATTGGCGTTTTCAAATACCTCATGTAAGAACACCCTCCGGATATAGTCCGGGAGCTTCTTCTTCAGATCCTCTCCCGCAAAGACCGAAGCCGGGATCTCTACAGACAGTGGCCTGTATGCGCCGTATGACAGATCCGACTCAACGATGAACTGGGGAATGTGATATCCGGTGCGGGCCTCAAAGAACTGATGAAGCTCCATGGGGATCTCGGCTGCGCTCTTTACGCCCCGGAGCCCATAGGCATATTCCAGTCCGGTGAGCAGCTTTTCATAATCGGAGACGGGGGGATTCTTCCTCAGGGTTCCTGCCTGCTCCCGCATGCTCCGCCTTAGCTTTTCATCGGAGGTGCAGTCGGCAGCCCGCTCCAGGAGCTGGATCTGGCGGACCGTCTCCGCCATCTGCTCCCGCATGGGCTCCATCACCTCCAGGGTCCGGCGGAGGTACTCCCTGGAGGAGGGGGTGATCAAAGAGGCGCGCAGAGACAGTATCCCCAAGCGTCTCTCCCATTCATTTTCCAGCCGCCTCTGGCCCTCCGGTCCGTCCAGACGCTTCGCCTCTCTCTCCAAAAGCTCGGTACGGCTCTGTTCTCTATAGGCCTCCTGCTCCCGGTTTTTCAGCGCGTTTTCGCCAAATGCCCTGACCTCGTCCGCCTTCGTCTCTCTGTCCTGTCCCGGTACGGTCTGAGCCCCCGTTACCCGCAGGGTCACGGGCACAACGGAGCGCCTCAGCTCCCCCTCCGGAGTTTCGGAGAGGGAGGCGAGATAGATGGGGGTATCCGGATTGAAGCTTTCCGCAAAAAGCACGGTCTCCATCAGCTCCAGAAGCTGGTCTCCCTCCAGGTTCGGGTGCATCGCCTCGTATTTGTCGTGATAGAGCTCCTTCAGGCTCTTTTCCCCCACAAAGACACAGTCCAGCACATCCAGACCGTGCTTCTCCAGCAAGGGCTTCTGATTGCTGAAAAACCGGTATACTCCGTTTACTTCCGGGTTGATCCGTTCTTTGAAGTACATGGGATCGCCATTTCGCAGCTCGCCCTCCGGAGCCTCCAGAAAATGCTCCGCATCGGCCTGGGTGATGATTCTGTTCCCCTGTTTCTTTACGGGAGTACAGGTATAGGTCTGTACGAGGCTTAAGGGAAGACGCCGCACGACGGTCTCCCCGGAGATGGTAATGCTGCCGTCCTTGGGGTTCATCACGGGAATGCGCACCCGAACTCCCTCCGGAGAGGACAGGAGCGTTCGCATGGTCTCCGCCATCATCACCCGGGCTTTTTCCGCGTTGGTACGGCCGGCATATTTTTCCTCCACGATATCATGGATGGTCTTGCCGTCCGGGGTCTTGATCACATCCCAGGGCTTCAGGCCCATATCGGCCAGGGGTTCCAGCGCCTCATCCCGGAAGCAGGTGCCGAAGGTCTCCACATAGGCCGTCTCCAGCCCCTGAAGCTTCTCCTCCGGGAGCTGCAGCAGATCCGCAGGATCCGCGGGATTTGCGGGGTTGGGAAGGGCGTTCATATAGCCCTCAAAGCTTCGGGTGCTGAACTTGTTCAGGGCGCTCCTGGTATGGCCGTTATGACTCTCCATGGAACCGGAAAAGACGCTCTGCAGTGCTGTCATAAACTGAGCCTGCTTCGGATAGTTCTGCGCCTTGCCCTCCAGATAATCCTGATGAGCCTGCGGGTTTTTCAGCTCGGCATCGGGCTTTGCGGTCGGGCACGCGGTGGTTTTGATCGCCATACCGGCCGCATCCATCCAATTGTGCAGGTTCCTGGGAAGCTCACCGATGGTCTTTCCGCCGAACTTTTCAAAAAACTGTCTGAGGGCATCCAGCGCCATCGCCTGTCCGTCCTCCCGAAATTCCCCGCTGTGCAGGATATCGAAGATAACCTTCACGGACTGCCGATAGATATGGATCCTGGCATCGTTTTCGGTCAGCAGCTCCGCCCCTCCGTAGCCGTCCAGATAGGCGCGCACAAGGGAGGGATCGCCACCGTTAGTTGTGGTGCGCAGCTTTTCCGTATCCTGACTAAGGTCAAAAAACAGCGCCTGAAAAAGAAGCAGATCCTCGTGCAGGGCCCCTGCCGCCTCCCTTGTGGACAGATCCGGAGTGGGGATCTTCATCTTCAGCACCTTCTCCATCCCCTTTCGGTGGATCTCTCCGCTGCGTCTGGCGTTTTCCTCCGGGGTCTTCTTCGGATCCCCCACTTCCCTAAAGAACTCCTCCGCCAGCTTTTTGAATTCCTCCTTGGGCAGCTTGTTCAGATCCTTCAGCTGCTCCAGGGTATAGTCCTTCTCCGCCAGCAGATACAGCATCAGTCCGTTGGTCCCGGAGGCCCTGCGGCCTAACTGGTATCCGGTCATCTTCTCGATCCGTGCGCACTCGTCCTCAAACCACTTCAGGTCCTGTCCGTCGAGGACAAACTTCATATCGCGGTACTTGTTCATTTCCTCTGCATTCTGGTATGTGTTCTTCGGCATGGCTCTTCTCCTTTTTTTCAGCGATTGCAGTTCCTTTTATCAACACCCCCGGCAGGGAGGTATGGTTGCATCATCCGCCCCTAAGCCGCTGTCTGACGATCTCATACGCCAGAACTCCCGCGGCCACGGAGGCGTTCAGAGAGTCGATCTGTCCGAACATGGGGATCCTGGCGGCCATATCGCACTTCTCCCGGACCAGTCTCGACACCCCGCTTCCCTCTCCGCCGATCACCAGTCCGATCCCCCCGGTGAGGGTCAGGTCGTACATCACGGTCCCGTCCATATCGGCGCAGACAAACCAGATGCCCTCCTGCTTCAGCTCCTGGATGGTCCTCGCCAGGTTGGTCACTCTGGCCACCGGAAGATAGTTGAGCGCCCCCGCGCTGGTCCTGGCCACCACACCGGTCAGTCCTGCGGCCCGGTCCTTTGGGATGACGACGCCGTGCGCCCCCGCCTGGTGCGCAGTGCGGATGATGGCGCCCAGGTTATGGGGATCCTCGATCCCGTCCAGCAGGAAGAGAAAGGGCGCTTCCCCCTTCTCCCTGGCGCTTTTGAGGATTTCCTCCAGGTCCGTATAGGCGTAGGCGGCGCATACGGCGATGACCCCCTGGTGATGTCCGGTCTGCGAGAGCTGATCCAGGCGTTGCTTTGTCTCGTATTTGATCATGGCGCCCGCTTTTTTCGCCTCCCGCTTGATGGTCAGCACCGGGCCGTCCTGACACCCGTCCAGGACATAGACTCTGTCCACGGGTCTGCCTGCCCCCAGGGCTTCCAGCACGGCATTTCTGCCTTCGATGATGTTTTCCTGATCCTGCATGGGTGTCTCCTTTATCCGATGGGTGAGGCTGTGTGCTCCGCCTCCTGCTGCCCGGTCTGCTCCATGGCGTACCGCACCAGGGCGACTATCCTGTCCAGCTGCCCTGTGAGGTATAAATAGCCCAGCAGGGCTTCAAAGCCCGTGGCCTTCCGGTATTCATTCACGCTGCTGCCCCGTCCCGAGGTATGGGACTGATTCCTGCCCCGGCGCATCACCTCCCGCTCCGGGTCCGTCAGGGGAGAATCCTCCCGGGCCAGGACATCGTAGAGCAGGGCCTGGGCATCCGCCCGGACATACTGCGTGGCGAGTCTGTGCTGCTGTTTGATGGGGCGGTTTGCCTGCAAAAGCAGGAGCTGGCGCACCGTCAGGTCGTGGACCGTGTCTCCCAGAAAGGCCAGTTCCAGGGAGGAATGGGATGCGATGACGTCCTCCGGTGCGGCGGG
Source organism: Lachnospiraceae bacterium (assembly GCA_017543485.1). Classification (GTDB taxonomy): domain Bacteria; phylum Bacillota; class Clostridia; order Lachnospirales; family Lachnospiraceae; genus AC2028. Next base: position 6,517 of record JAFYFY010000076.1, read on the forward strand.
GGTGCCCAGCCGCTCAAACAGCTCCGGGGAAAAGCCCTCCGCGCTTATGCGCTCTTCCAAAATGTGTTCTCCTTTATCCTGTTACATCGCCGTTTTCGATCCTGTTACGCCGCCGCGACCGTCGTTTGCTAAGAAAAACTTAAGCCCTTTGTTTTTCGTGCAAACGACGTGGCAGGTGGCGTCACCTGCGGGCCGGGCAGCCGCCGCAGGAGCCGCAGGCGGGGACGGTGGTGCCGGCAGCGCCTACGGGGTAGGCGCTCAGATCAAAGGGGCTGGAGAGGCTGCAGATGGCCTGGGCCGAGATGCCCTCTCCGGTCCCGGTAAAGCCCAGTCCCTCTTCCGTGGTGGCCTTCACGCTCACCTGCCGGATGTCCAGTCCCAGCTCCCGGGCGATGCCAGCTCGCATTTCGTCGATATGGGGCCGCATCTTCGGGGCCTGGGCGATGATGGTGGCATCGATGTTTTCGATGACATATCCCTCTTTCAGAAGGCGCTCTCCCACCTCCCGCAAAAGCTTCATGGAATCCGCCCCCTCATAGGCAGGGTCCGTGTCAGGAAAGAGCTTCCCGATATCCCCCAGAGCTGCTGCCCCCAGAAGGGCATCCATGATGGCGTGGGTCAGCACATCCGCATCCGAATGGCCCAGAAGGCCCTTTTCGTACGGGATCTTCACCCCGCCCAGGATGAGGTCTCTGCCCTCTGCCAGGCGGTGTACGTCATATCCGAGTCCGACTCTCATTTTCCGCTATCCTTTCGTGCTCCGTCCTTCGGACAAAGCTCCCCGTCACAACAGTTCCTTTGCCAGAAAGGCATAGACCTGTGCGTTCTTTTCCTTCCATTTTTCGCAGACGGATTCCGCCAGGCTCTCCGTGGGGACCGTGAGCTTTAAGTCCACCAGGCTGCTGCCCTTCTCCCGGATCTCCAGCCGCGCCTCATACTCTCCGTCGCTGGATTTGTAATAGTCCCCGTAGACGCTGGTTTCGTTTCTAAGCTCCAGGGAGTGCTCCCGGAAGTACTCGTCCACCTCCACCCGGATCCTGCGGCCGATGCGGTTTCGGAACAGGTCGATGGTGTTCTGGCCCTCCTCCGTGATCTCAAAGGCGGTGCGGTGGTAGGAGCTCTCCTCGTCGTTCTGCCGGATGAGACCGGCCTCCAGAAGCTCTCCCTCCGCCTCGCTCAAAGTGAGAAATTCCGCATATTCCCGCCCCAGGATAAACTCGCTGATCTGGGCCCCGATGAGGGGAAACTCCGCAGTGTCCAGCATGTACAGCACCAGGAGCTTGCAAAAGGTCATGTTTTCCGAATCCATGTTTTCCTCCGTGTCTCTGACAAGAGCTTACATCGAGATGTTGCGCTTTACGGCCTCCGCCACCTTCAGGGCTACCTGGGGATCAAAGGCTTCTGGCATGATGTTCTCCTCGGAGAGTTTGTCTGCGGGGACCAGGGCTGCAATGGCTTCCGCCGCCGCCAGCTTCATCTCCTCGGTGATCTGACGCGCTCTGCCCTCCAGGGCCCCCTTGAAAATGCCGGGGAAGGCCACCACGTTGTTGATCTGGTTCGGGAAATCGCTGCGGCCGGTTCCCACGATCCGGGCGCCTGCTGCCTTTGCCTCATCCGGCATGATCTCCGGTGTGGGATTGGCCAGGGCGAAGATGCAGGGATCCGCGTTCATGGTGCGCACCATCTCCTGGGTCAGCACCCCGGGAGCCGAGACCCCCACGAAGATGTCCGCTCCCACCACCGCATCCTTCAGGGTACCGGTGCGGCCCTCCAGATTGGTCACCTCCGCCATCTCCTTCTTCACGGGATTGTTGGCGTTTTCTTTGGTGATGAGGCCCTTGCTGTCACAGATGCTGATATGCTTGAATCCATAGAGGAGCAGGAGCTTTGTGATGGCGATGCCCGCGCTTCCGGCGCCGTTTACCACGATACGGCACTCCTCTTTCTTTTTGCCGATGATCTTCAGAGAGTTGATGATGGCAGCCAGCACCACGATCGCGGTGCCGTGCTGATCGTCATGGAAGACCGGGATGGTCAGGGTCTTTTTCAGACGCTCCTCGATTTCAAAGCAGCGGGGTGCGCTGATGTCCTCCAGGTTGATGCCGCCGAAGGTGGGAGCCAGATAGGTGACGGCCTTGATGATCTCCTCGGTATCCTGGGTATCCAGGCAGATGGGCACCGCGTTCACACCGCCGAATTCCTTGAACAGAACTGCCTTTCCCTCCATGACGGGCATGGCAGCTTCCGGTCCGATGTTGCCCAGTCCCAGCACGGCGCTTCCGTCAGAGACCACGGCGATGGTATTGCTCTTCCAGGTGTAGGTATAGGCCTGGGACTTGTCCTTTGCGATGACGCGGCAGGGCTCTGCCACACCGGGGGTGTAGGCGATGGCCAGATCCTCTCTGGTGTTCACCTTGGCCTTTGCCTCCACGGTGAGCTTTCCTCCCCATGCTTCATGTGCCTGTAATGCTCTTTCATAAGTATCCATTTTTTCTCCTCCCTTTTGGGTTTATTTTCCTGTTTTGTCCTCTCGTTTGATCCGGGCGATGTGCTCCCGGATCTTTTCTTCATAACCGCCGCCATCGGGGCGGTAGAACTCTCTCCCGGTGAGCTCATAGGGCAGATACTGCTGAGAGACGTAATGGTTCGGGAAGTCGTGGGCATAGAGATACCCGGTGCCCCTCCCGAGCTTTGCGCTGGCTTTGTAATGCGCATCCTGCAGATGGGGCGGGATGGGCAGATTGCCGCTCTCCCCCACCTCCCGCATGGCCTCGGAGATGGCGTTCACCACCGCGTTGGACTTGGGGGCGCAGGCCACATAGCTGGCGGCATGAGCCAGGATGATCTGGGCCTCCGGCATCCCCACCCGCTCGATGGCCAGGCAGGCATTGGTGGCCAGCACCAGGGCCATGGGATCCGCATTTCCCACATCCTCGGAAGCGCAGATCATGATGCGTCTGGCGATGAATTTGATATCCTCCCCGGCGCTGAGCATCCGGGCCAGGTAATACACCGCCGCATCCGGATCCGACCCCCGCATGCTTTTGATAAAGGCGGAGATGGTGTCGTAGTGATTGTCCCCGTCCTTGTCATAGCGCAGGGTGTGCTTCTGGATGCACTCCTTCGCCACCTCCAGGGTGTAATGGATCTTCCCGTCCTCCGACCGGGGGGTGGTCATGATCCCCAGCTCCACGGCGTTTAAGGCATGTCTGGCATCGCCCCCGGCCACATCCGCCAGAAAGTGCACCGCATCCTCATCCATCACGGCATCGTAGGAGCCCATTCCCCGCTCAGGGTCCGTCACCGCCAGCCGGATCAGGGCCTCCACCGCCTCCATGGAAAGAGGCTTTAACTCAAAGACCATGGACCGGGAGATCAGTGCCCCGTTCACCTCGAAATAAGGATTCTCCGTGGTGGCGCCGATGAGGGTCAGGGTGCCGTCCTCCACAAAGGGGAGGAGGTAGTCCTGCTGCCCCTTGTTGAAGCGGTGGATCTCATCGATAAAGAGGATGGTCTTTTTGCCGTACATCCCCATGGCTTCTTTGGCCCGAGCCACGGTCTCCTCCAGATCCTTTTTCCCCGCCACGGTGGCGTTCACCGAGACAAATTCCGCGCTGGTGCTATTTGCGATCACCCTTGCGATGGTGGTCTTCCCGGTGCCGGGAGGGCCGTA
>JAFYFY010000077.1 GCA_017543485.1 Lachnospiraceae bacterium
CGGTGCCGGCCCCGAATTTCACATGCCGGACCCGGTCTCCCACCTTGTAGGTCACCTCGCCGCTCCCGGGCATTCCTTTGGAGATCCCGGCTCCCGCCAGGGATGCCCGGCCGGATGCCACACTGGCGTGATAGGGCTTTTTTACCGCCGGGGCCTGGACCTGTTTTCTCTGGAACCCGAACTCCCGGCGTTCGGCAAAGGCATCCTTCGGAGGCGTATCTCCCTGCAGCAGCTCCGCCGGGATCTCCCGCACGAAGCGGCTGACGGCATTGTACTGGGTTTCCCCCCGCAGCATCCGCATTTTGGCACAGGTGAGGACCAGCCGTTCCATAGCCCGGGTGATGCCCACATAGGCCAGCCTTCTCTCCTCCTCCAGGTCCTCCGTAGAATCGGAAGACAGGGACATGTAGCTGGGGAAGAGGCCGTCCTCCATCCCCGCCAGATAAACCACGGGGAATTCCAGCCCCTTGGCACTGTGAAGGGTCATGAGCAGCACCCTTCCGTCCCCCTCTTCCACAGTGTCGATGTCACTGACCAGGGCCACCTCCTCCAGAAAACCGGTGAGGTCCGCAAACTCTTCCTGCGCTTTCTTCTGTTCTTCATAGGTCTTTGCTTTGGAGATCAGTTCTTCAATGTTCTCCATGCGGTCATCCGCACTCTCTTCATCCTGATCCCGCAGGTATTCCTCATAATCGATGCGCTCAACGATCTCCCGGATCAGATCCGGAATGGACTTTGTGCTCTCCAGGCTCCGGAAAACCCCGATGAGGTCCGTAAATGCCCGGACCTTGTCCGCAGTTTTCCCGAGTCCGGGCACCTCATCCGCACGGCACATGGCATCATAGAGCGGGATATCCCGGATCTCGGCAAACTCCGCCAGCTTTCCCAGAGAAGCCACACCGATGCTGCGCTTTGGAACATTCACGATCCTGCGAAGAGCCACCTCGTCCGCTCCGCTGTCGATGGTCTTTAAATAGGCCAGGATATCCTTGATCTCCGCCCGGGAATAGAAATTGGTCCCCCCCACCACATTGTAGGGGATCCCCTCCACCACAAAGCGCTCCTCCAGGAGTCTGGACTGGGCGTTGGTCCGGTAAAGAACGGCAAAATCGCTGTAGCTTCTGTTTTCCTTCCGGATCTGGCGCAGGATATCCGCCTCGATCTCGCAGGCCTCCTCAAATGCGGACTCCAGCTGCAGGAAGCGGATCTTTTCTCCCTCCTCCTGCTCGGTCCAGAGGGTCTTCTCCTTCCTGCTCTCGTTGTTTCGGATCACGGCGTTTGCCGCATTCAGGATATTGGCCGTGGAACGGTAGTTCTGCTCGAGACGGATCACGGTAGCCTCCGGATAGTGCGCCTCGAAATCCAGGATATTCCGGATATTGGCTCCCCGGAATTTGTAGATGGACTGATCATCATCTCCCACCACGCACAGATTCCGGTATTTGTCGGCCAGCAGGCGGATGAGTTCAAACTGGGCCGTGTTGGTGTCCTGGTACTCATCCACATGAATGTACCGGAACCGCTCCTGATAATTGTTCAGGATCTCCGGATACTCCTTAAAGAGCTTTACGGTCAGGAGGATGATATCATCAAAATCCAGGGCATTGCTGCGCTTTAGCTGATCCTGGTACTCCCGGTAGGCCCTGGCGATCACCACCTTTGTAAAGTCCCCGAAGGTGCTGTTTTCATACTCCGCCACATCCACCAGGCTGTCCTTTGCCTTGGAGATGGCCCCCAGGAGGGTCCGCTCCTTGTAGTTTTTCGTATCGATGTTCAGCTTTTTGCAGACCTGTTTCATGACGGTCTTCTGATCATCGGAATCATAGACCGTAAATTTGGGATCATACCCGAGTCTGTCGATATGCCGTCTCAGGATCCGGATGCAAAGGGAGTGAAAGGTGGAGACCCAGACTTCGTTCCCGCCGAAGGACACCAGATTTTCCACACGCTCCCGCATCTCTCCGGCGGCCTTGTTGGTAAAGGTCACGGCGAGGATGTTCCAGGGGCGTACCTGCCTTTCTTCGATGAGATATGCGACCCGGTGGGTCAGGGTGCGGGTCTTTCCGCTGCCCGCTCCCGCCAGGATGAGAAGCGGTCCTTCGGTGCAGACGACGGCGCGCTGCTGTTCGGGATTTAAACCTTCGATACTTTTGATCAGATCTGACACGGGGATTCCTTTCTTAACAACCGGGCCCGCGGGACATGCCCACAGAGCTTGTGTCCATGCGTAAAATCGAGCAGGGCAAATCGGTCGCCCTGCTCGATCCAAAGCCTGCCTGTTATTCTCGTTTTTTATCTCTTGATATCGTTCTCGTCAAAGGGATCGCCGCAGTTCTGGCAGAACTTCGGCGGATGTGCGGGATCCTCGGGCTCCCATCCGCACTTGTCGCACTTATAGATCGGTGCGCCTGCCGGTCTGGGGGATCCGCAGTTCTGGCAGAACTTGCCCTGGTTGACGGTACCGCAGCTGCAGGTCCATCCGGCATCCGAAGGCTTGGGTGCTCCGCACTCCGCGCAGAACTTTCCGGTGTTGCCTTCCTTGCCGCAGGAGCACTTCCATCCGGGGATGGGCGCACCCGCCTGTACCTGGGGCTGTGCCGCCGCCTGCTGCATCTGCATCTGCTGCTGTTGCATGGCTGCCATCTCAGCCTGCTGGTAAGCGGCTCCGCCTGCCATCTGTGCCATGTTCACGCCGGCAAATGCCATCATCGGTCCGGTGGAGGTGTTGTTTGCGGCACCCACCATCGCCTGTGCCATGGCGTCGTTCATATTGGCGGCACGCATATCCGCGCTCTTTAAGACCGCCTTCTTCTGCAGCTCCTTAAAGGACTCCAGATCCTCCTTGGGGATATCAATGGTATTGAAGCCGATGGAGACGATCTCGATCCCTCTCTCCTCGGTCCACTTCTTCGCCAGCTTCTCTCTCAGGATCTCGCACAGTCTCTCGGTGCTTCCGGTGAGAGCGCTGTAGCGCACGCCCTCATCCGCCAGCTGGGCGAAGGCAGGGCACATGGCCTCCAGAAGCTCCGTGCGCATCTGGGAACCGGTGAGCTCCTGGGTCTTGTACTCACTGGGAACATTCCCGGCGAATTCCTTGTAGAACAGGATGGGATCCACCAGCTTGAAGGAGTATTCTCCGTTGCACTTCACGTTGGTGTCCATGTCCAGTCCCACATTCTTATCCACCAGACGAAAAGGGATGGGGGAAGGAGTCCCGAAGAGATTCTTCTGGATCACCTTGGTGTTGAAGAAATAAACTCTCTGGTCCTTGCCGGTGTTTCCGCCGAAGGAGAAGCGCTTTCCGAAGGTCTCGAAGCTCTTCTTCAGATTCTCTCCCAGATTGCCGTAGAACAGAGAAGGCTCTGTGGAGGTGTCGTACACATACTCTCCGGGAACGGCGCAAAGATCCACCACTGCACCCTGATCCACGATGATCATGCACTGTCCTTCGTTGATCGCGATAATGGAGCCGTTGGAAATGATGTTGTCCGTACCCTTGTTGTTTCCCTTTTTGGTCTCACGGATCTGTCCTTTTTTCATCAGGATCGCATCCGGCAGAGAATCGCAGTAGAAAAACTCTCTCCACTGATCCTTCAGCAAGGTGTCCAGAGACTCTTTCGCAGCAGCCAGTAAACCCATTCTTCATACCCTCCATTTTGTTTTTTCGGCACAAAAGCCTTTATTATTTTAATGCAAAGGACGGGACTTTTCAAGGTCACAGTCCTCCGCACCGTGCCATCACTTTTCTTTCTGCTTTCCGGCGGCGCCTGCACTCTCCTTCTTCTGCTTTACCGCATCCCTTGCGGCCTTGCGTTCCGCCTCCTCCCGCAGCTCCCGGCGCTCTTTTTCAAGCATCCGATCCTCAGCCATATCATCGATCATGCGCTCGATCATATTCTTTTTCAGGAAAATGTCATATCCAAGTTCGCAGATGAAGGCGAATTTCCGAAGATAGTCCCGGGTCTCCTCCGGCGCGTTCTCGTAGGCACCCTCGGCCTTCCGATACTTTTCCAGCATTTCCTCCTTCAGCTCGGCCCTGGCGCCCCGGCCCATTTTCAGGATCTCTCCGTAGATATCCTCCACACTGTAGCCGCAGTCGTTCTTCCGGTCAAAATAGGTCTCCATCATGGGCTCCAGCAGGGTCTGGATATCACTGATGGACAGGAAGCTCTTGAAGTAAAAGACAAAGAGCAGCGCAAACATATGCTCCCTGGAATACTTTTTCTTGATGGGGGGCGGGATCAGATCGTTCTTCGCATAATTGTTGATCATGGTCTTGGTCAGGATCTTGTCCCCGGATGGATTGCGCATCAGCATCCGAAGCTTCCGCTCCATAAAGGTGGTCACCTGATCCATATACAGGTCGATGGTCGGGAACTCGTCCGGAGAGATGGTCTCCATATAGTCCAGGCTCTTCATCGCCTCTTCCAGTGTCTTTTCGAAATCTCCCCGTTCTTCCACTTTTTGCACGCCGCTCCTTCCCCATAACGCTTCTATCCCCGATCATACCACGAACCGACCTCAAATTCCACCAATAATCGCACCTGCAATGGGAACGGATGGGACTTTACTTTCACGAAATAAAGTGTTAAAATGTTATAGAATCCGTACGGGGGAAACACTTTCGACACACCAAAGGAGAAGGGTTATGAATGACAAACTTCGCTCCGAAGCCACGGACTCTTTGATGGACGCCATCCTGAAGCTTCGAACCGTTGATGAATGCTATGCGTTCTTTGAAGATCTCTGCACCGTGGGGGAGCTGATGAGCATGTCCCAGCGCTTTGAAGTCGCCACCATGCTCCGGGAGAAGCAGACCTATCAGGAGATCTCCAGAAAGACCGGAGCTTCCACCGCCACCATCAGCAGGGTAAACCGAAGCCTGGCCTACGGGAACGACGGATATGAGCTGGTGCTGTCCCGGTGACGGCATCGTTTCCGCCGCGCTTACTTTCCCCACAGAAAAAAGACCGCCCGACGGGTGGTCTCAGACTGTAGACAAAGGTGCGGTTTTCGAAAGAAACCGCACCTTTTTTCGCCAAAATAATGACACGCGTGTCATTTTGTGATATAATAATCATACGGAGGAGTGCCTTATGATGACTCGGGATGCGGACAAAAAGCGTGCACAGATACAGATGTTCTGCATGGATGACATGGTGCCGAAGGATCATCTCTTAAGGATGATCGACAGTGCTATCGACTGGTCATTCATTTATGATCTCGTTGAAGATAAATATTGTGCGGATAACGGACGGCCCAGTATGGATCCGGTAATGCTGATAAAGATTCCTTTCATTCAGTATCTTTATGGGATCAGAAGCATGCGACAGACGATCAAAGAGATCCAGGTCAATGTTGCGTACAGATGGTTTCTTGGATTAGACATGTTTGATCCGGTACCACATTTTTCCACCTTTGGGAAAAACTATACCCGCAGGTTTAAGGATACAGATCTTTTTGAACAGATCTTCAGCCGCATTCTGGATGAGTGTTACAAGGCAAATGTGATAGATCCGAGAGAAGTCTTTGTTGATGCAACACATGTCAAGGCCAGGGCAAACGGACATAAGTTGGAATTAAAGAAATCCCAGCAGGAAGCACTTTTTTATGAAGAGCAGCTCAAACAGGAAATTAACGAGGACCGTGCAACTCATGGCAAAAAAGCTCTGAAAGACGATGACGACGATGGCGACCCACCATCATCGGGCGGATCTGGAGATTCTGAAAGAGAAATAAAAGTCAGCACTACGGATCCCGAAAGCGGATGGTTTCACAAAGGGGAGCATAAGCAGGTTTTTGCTTATTCAATCGAAACGGCCTGTGATAAAAACGGTTGGATCCTGGGCTATACCGTGAGTCCTGGGAACCTGCATAACAGTCGCACCTTCAAGGGCCTTTATGAAAAGATAAAAGATATCGGGATCAAAACGCTGATAGCGGATGCCGGATACAAAACTCCGGCGATCGCGAAGATGTTGATCGATGATGGGATCACCCCCCTGTTCCCCTACAAACGTCCCATGACAAAACAGGGTTTCTTCTTCAAACGCGACTACGTTTATGATGAATACTATGATTGCTATATCTGCCCGAACGATCAGGTGCTTGCTTATAGCACGACCAACAGGGACGGTTATCGTGAATACAAGAGCCGCAGCTATATCTGCTGCAAATGCCCGTACCTGAAACAGTGTACAGAAAGCAGGGATCATGTAAAGCTCGTTACAAGACATATCTGGGAACCCTACATCGAGATGTGTGAAGATATCCGACACACCCTCGGGATGTATGAACTCTATGGAAAGCGCAAAGAAACCATAGAGCGCATCTTTGGAACAGCCAAGGAAAATCACGGGTTCAGATATACCCAGATGTACGGTAATGCCAGGATGAGAATGAAGGCCGGGCTTACTTTTGCATGCATGAACCTGAAGAAACTGGCAAAAATGAAGTATAGAAACGGACAATTAGGTCCCTTTTTACGTTTTTTCATCGCAGTAATGATGAATTTCACGGAACCAATGATGATTCAGGCAAAAAACGAGCTGGCATTTTAACGCCAGCTCGCTTTGTCTTCAGTCTGAGACCGCCCGACGGGTGGTCTTTTTTGCTGCTCTTTTGATCCCTATTCTGCAGCAGCCGCCGATTCCTGCTCCGGCGACTCCTCTTCCTTGCTCTGCTCTTCCCGGACCTCCTTCAGCGCGGCAGCCACGGCCTCCGCAGCGGATTTTTTGCCGGTGCGCACCGCCTTCCGGTAGATGGGGCCCTTTCTCTCCGGGACTTCCTGGTTCATGTTACAGCCGCCCTGAAAGATGGCATGCTCATCGATGACGATGGATTCGGTACTGATATCCCCAATGACCTTCGCGGACGCGGTGAGCTCCGCTTTCTCCGGAGCCTGGATGTTGCCGTTTACCTCTCCACCGATATAGACGGCTGCGGCAGCGATATTTCCGTTGATCACCCCCGATGCACCCAGCACCAGAACATTGTCCACCGTGACATTCCCGTCCACGGTACCGTCGATCCGTGCGGATCCGGGAGCATGGAAATCACCCTTGAGCTCCGCTCCCTTTCCCACCAGAGTCGTGATCTGCAGTTCCTTCTTCTTTTGCATGATACCCCTCCAACACATCAGCCGCTGATCTCGATCATCTCGATCGGATCGATATACTCCCCGTTATACTGGATCTGATAGTTCAGACCGTGATTGTCCTTTCCCACCATATAGACGGTGTTGCCGCCGGCCACGGTATCTCCCGCTTTCACCATCACATCGCCCTTGTTGCGGTAAATGGATACATATCCGTTCCCGTGATCGATCCAGACCTGGTTTCCA
>JAFYFY010000078.1 GCA_017543485.1 Lachnospiraceae bacterium
ATCCAGATCTGGAAGCCCGCATTCCGAAACCGCTCCATCTGCCTGCGCATGAATTCAAAATCACTGCCCACCACACTTTCCGTGATCTCGATGGTAAGGAGACTGTGTTCCACTCCCGCCGCATCCATCCGGTCACAGATCTCGGTGACGATATCGCAGACCTCGAAATCCGCCCGGGACAGGTTCACGGACTGGGGCACGGCATAGAGCCCCTCTTTCCTGATCCTTCCGATCTTCTCGATGATCCGGTCCACCACATACAGATCCAGCTTGTAGATGAGCCGTGTCTCCTCCAGGATGGGGATAAAGCGGTCCGGGGACAAAAATCCCAGTTCCGGATCGATCCAGCGTGCCAGAGCCTCTTCGTCACAGACCTTTCCGTTGATGGTACGGACGATGGGCTGGAAATACACCTCGATCCAGCGCTCCTCCAGGGCCTGATCGATATGGGAGATGATGTACTGCTTATTGTCCTGCAGCACCTGCATCTGGCGGTCAAAAACGCTGATGCCCGACACATAGGTATTCTTCAGCTTATCGCAGGCCATCTTGGCCCGGTCGCAGGAAAGGCTGATGTCCAGATCCTTGGTGGTATCCTGATAGATCCCCACCTTGATGGGCAGGGGACTGCGGGCAGCGGTGCGCTCCCATTCCTCAAAGATCTCCTGAAGGGTCTCCTCCACCCCCTCATACACGGTAAAGACCGTAAAATGATCCCCGCCGAAGCGGCTGCAGTTCTCATTCCCGAAGCGGTCCACCAGGAGCTGTGCAAAGGAACGCAGAAGCACATCTCCCTCGGCAAAGCCGTGCTGGTGGTTATAGTACTTCATCCCGTTTAAGTCCAGGAACAGGAAGGCCGGCACGATGCCGTTTTCCTTCATGGTCCTGCATCCCGCCTCAGCCAGCTCGAAGAAATAGCTCATGCTGGGGAGGCCGGTGAGGTAGTCGTAATACCTGGAACGGATGATGCTCTCCCGGTGCAGGGCCTCATTCAGGGACTGTCCGAAGGGGGTCTCATTGGCATGGGGATCCATGGAGTAGACGCCCTCGTCGGTGTACATCACCTGGGCCAGGCGCACACCGGTGTCCGTGGTAAAATGAGTCCCCTTGGAGTGGATGATGCGATACTCCTCACTCCCCACCATCCGGGTCCTGTAGACCACGTCGTATTTTTCCCCCAAGGTGGCGAAGCGGACCGCTGCATCGGAGATCCTGGCCACATCATCCGGATGGGTATTCCGGTACATGTTGTTGTCCATGTCCTCGATGGCAGTCGCCCGGTCCGTGTAACCGAACATCTCCAGGAAACCGTCGGAAAGGATCAGCGTGACGACACGCTTATCGACGAATTGATAGATCGCATAGGGAACCAGCGATTGCTCCATGATCTTGCGGTGCTCTTCGGAATACTCATATCTGCCCATGGGAAACTCCCCCTCAATTCTCAAGGTTTTTGGTGTTCCGTAAAAGTCCATAATCTATTATACGGGAAGATTCCAAATCGTGCA
>JAFYFY010000079.1 GCA_017543485.1 Lachnospiraceae bacterium
GTGTCTTTTGCCTCCTCATCGGTGCCGTCTTTTTGCTGCTTCTGGGGATCATCGATCTGCGGATCCCGGGGAGCTATCTTCTGAGCTTTCTTCTCTTTGCGGTGCTCTTTGGCGGGCACGGCGCGGATCCGGCCTTTCTGGCGGCGCAGCTGGCCGGCGGCGGACTGATGCGGGGAGCCTTTTTCATGGCCACGGACTATGTGACCAGACCCGCCACAAACGCGGGACAGATCGTGTTCGGCATCTTCCTGGGGATCATGACGGGGATCTTCCGGTTCTTCGGACCAGGTGCGGAGGGCGTCTCCTTTGCCATCCTGCTGGGGAATCTTCTGGTGCCCCTCATTGAGAAGGTGACAAAGCCCGTTCCCTTCGGATTTACCCGAAAGGATCTGCGGAAAGGAGGGAAGGCATCATGAAGAACATGCTGAAGGAAGCCGGTATCCTCTTTGCCATCACGCTGCTCTCCGGGGTGCTGCTGGGATTTATCCATGAGCTCACCAAGGACCCCATCGCAAAGCAGCAGGAGCTGGCAGTGCAAAATGCCTGTGCGGCGGTGTTTTCCGCGGGAGAGGGATATGAAGGCGCGGCGTCTTTCCGGGAGTTTACCCCCTCCTTTGACACCGCTTTTACCAAAGAACTGGAAGCGCAGGGCGTGCGCATCGGCAGATGCTATGAAGCCTTAAGCGCCGGCGGGGAAGTGATGGGGTATGTCATCGAGAGTACCTCCTCCCTGGGCTACGGCGGGGACATCGTCCTGTTTTCCGGCGTGACGGCGGAGGGGGTGCTGCGGGATATCTCCATCCTGGAGATCTCCGAGACGGCGGGCCTGGGCATGCGGGCGGAAGAAGTGCTGGTGCCGCAGCTTCACAATCTGCATGTGCCGGAGATCGTCTATACCAAGACCGGAAAAACTGCGGAAAATGAGATCGACGCCATCAGCGGTGCCACCATCACCACAAAGGCCGTGACGGGGGCGGTGAATGCCAGCCTGAGGGCGGCGGCGCTGCTTCGGGAAGGAGGTGCGATGTGAATACCGTATCGGAACGCCTCTACAACGGCATTGTAAAGGAAAACCCCACCTTCGTGCTGACTCTGGGCATGTGCCCGACGCTGGCAGTGACCACCAGCGCGGTAAACGGTGTGGGCATGGGCCTCACCACCACGGCGGTGCTGGCTCTGAGTAACCTCTTTATCTCCCTCCTTCGGAAGATCATTCCGGACAAGGTGCGGATCCCGGCCTTTATCGTCATCGTGGCCTCCTTTGTAACCATGGTGCAGCTTCTTCTGGAGGCGTATCTGCCCTCCTTAAACAGCGCCCTGGGGATCTATATCCCCCTGATCGTGGTAAACTGCATCATCCTGGGAAGAGCGGAGAGCTACGCCTATCACAATCCCCCCGTCGCCTCCCTGTTTGACGGTCTGGGGATGGGATTTGGATTTACCATCGCTCTGACCATCCTGGGGATGGTGCGGGAGCTTCTGGGAAGCGGAAAGTTCTGGGGGATGCAGGTCTTTCCTTCGGAGTATGCGGTGACCATCTTTGTGCTGGCGCCGGGTGCCTTCTTTGTGCTGGCGGCGCTGACGGCCATCCAGAATGTGATGAAAAAGAAGCTGGCAGCCAAAGGGCGGGACGTCTCCAAGATCGGTTCGGGCTGCGCCTCCGGGTGCGCCGGATGTCCCTCCGCAGCGGGCTGCGGCCTGGATCAGAAGAAAGCCTTTGATCAGGAAGCGGGGATGCAGTTTATCAGCCTGGATGAAACGGAAGAACCCATGGTGACGGATCTGGACTGGGAAGCGGAGGAGGACGAACATGAGTGAAGTAAAGGATATGCTGCTGCTTCTGGTGGGTTCCTCCCTGGTGTCCAATGTGGTGCTGAGTCAGTTTTTGGGACTGTGCCCCTTCCTGGGAGTCTCCCGAAAGGTGAAGACCGCTGCAGGCATGGGCGGCGCGGTGATCTTTGTCATCACCCTGGCCAGCGCCGTGGCGGGACTGATCTACAATTACGTGCTGGTGCCACTGGATCTGACCTATCTGCAGACCATCGTCTTTATCCTGGTGATCGCGGCACTGGTGCAGTTTGTGGAGATGTTCCTGCGGAAGGTGATGCCGCCCCTGTATCAGGCTCTGGGGGTGTATCTGCCCCTGATCACCACCAACTGCGCGGTGCTGGGTGTGGCTGTGACCAATGTGCAGAAAAATTACGGGATCCTGACGGGAATCGTCAACGGTATCGGTACCGCGGTGGGCTTTACCGTGGCCATCGTCATCCTGGCGGGACTGCGGGAGCGGATGGAATTTCATGATATTCCGGAGCCCTTCCGTGGGACCCCTATGGTACTTGTGACTGCAGGGCTGATGGCCATTGCCTTCTGGGGATTTTCGGGATTGCTGTAAAGAGCGTTCCATTCTGATGGAGGTCCGCGCTGCGGGTCTCGGAAAGGATGATCTATGAGTGTCAATGCCATTTTGATCGCTGCGGGAGTCGTGGCGGCAGTGGGGATCTTCGTGGGACTGTTCCTGGGGATCGCCGGCATGAAATTTGCGGTGGAGGTGGATGAGCGGGAGGAGCAGGTGCTGGCGGCCCTTCCCGGAAATAACTGCGGCGGATGCGGCTATCCGGGGTGTTCCGGACTGGCAGCTGCCATTGCCAAAGGGGAGGCTCCGGTATCGGGGTGTCCCGTGGGCGGCGCCCCGGTGGCGGCGAAGATCGGAAAGATCATGGGCGTGGAAGCGGGTGACAGCGTCCGGAAGGTGGCCTTCGTGGCCTGTAAGGGGGACTGTGATAAGGCCGGTTCGGACTATGTCTATTCCGGGGCACAGGACTGCCGCATGTTGTCCTTCGTCCCCTCCGGCGGCCCCAAGTCCTGTGCCTGGGGGTGCCTGGGCTACGGGACCTGCGTGAAGGTCTGTCCCTTTGATGCCATCCATGTGGAAAACGGCATCGCCGTAGTGGATCCGGAGGCCTGCAAGGCCTGCGGCAAATGCGTGGAGGCCTGCCCGAAGCATCTCATCAGCCTGATCCCGGCGGATGCAAAGCATGTGGTGGGCTGCAGCTCCAAGGACAAGGGACCCGTCACCATGAAGGCCTGCACCGTGGGCTGCATCGGATGCGGGATCTGCGCGAAGAACTGCCCGGCAGGTGCGGTGACCGTGGAGGAGTTCCACGCCGTCATCGATCAGGAAAAGTGCACCGGGTGTGGCATCTGCGCCGAGAAATGCCCGAAGAAATGCATTCAGTAAGCGGAAAAGGAAGACGGATTTGAGACGGGATTCTGACAGAGACAACCGCATATCGCCGACGCTTCTGGCTGTCATGGGCGGCGTCTTTGCCTTCATGCTCCTGATCCTCGTCATCGTGGCGGTGACCAACCGGAAAGAACGACCCTCCCGGGAAGCCCTGACAGGACTTGCACAAGCGCAGAGCGGGCAGGGCGCGGACGGGGGAAGTGCATCCGGTCCCGTGGAGGCTGCACCGGAAGGGGGAGAGGCATCTTCGCTCCACCCCGGAGATCTGGATTTCTGGGAGCTGTATCCGGAGCAGAAGGAAGAGGAGGAGCAGGTGCAGGAACCTGCGCCGGAGCCGGAACCTGCGCCGGAGGAACCTGCAGAGCTTCCGCCCTCGGAGGACGGGAAGCACACCCGGATCATCAACCGGAAAGGAGAAGAGGAGTGGGTGCTGATCTCCCAGCATCTGCCGAAGAACGACTACGACTATACGAACCTGGTGAGCCAGGATGAATTCATGAAGTACTACAAGGACAGCAGGCTGGTGTCCTTTGTGGGGATCGATGTGAGCAAGTACAATGATTACATCGATTTTGTAAAGGTGAAACGCGCCGGCATCGATTTCGTCATGATCCGGGCCGGAGTCCGCGGATACGGCGCCGGCACCGTGACCATGGATGAGTATTTTCAGGAGAATTTAAAACGCGCAACGGACGCCGGGCTGGAGATCGGGGTCTATTTCACCTCCCAGGCTGTCACGGCGGAGGAGGTGCTGGAGGAGACCACCCTCATCCTGCAGGAGATCGCGGATTATGAGGTTCGGTACCCCATCGCGGTGGAGATGGGCTTTGTCCAGAATGACACCGCCCGGATCGAGACCCTGTCCCGTGCGGAAAAGACCGAACTCACCAAGCTCTTTCTGGATACGGTGAGCGCCGCGGGATACAATGCCATGATCTTTGCGGACAAGGAATGGCTGATCAAGGAGATCGACCTCTCCAAGCTGACGGCCTATGATGTGTGGCTGAGCCAGCCCCAGGATCTGCCGGACTATCCCTATCAGTTCACCATGTGGCAGTACAAAACAAACGGCACCGTGGACGGCGTCTCGGGGATCGTGAACCTGGACATCAGCTTTATCGACTATACGGAAAAATAGGGGGCTATCGGAACAGACAGCTATGAATGCCGCGCAGCTCTATGACACAATCGCATCCGGTTCCACCGTCGCACCGAAGATCCTGTCGATCGCACTCATGCTGACCGCAGGATTTCTTCTTACGCGGCTGACGAAAAAGCTCTCCCTCCCCAATGTCACGGCCTATCTGGTGGCCGGGATCCTGCTGGGGCCTTTCTGCCTGGACCTGATCCCGCACTCCATCGTGGAGGGCACGGATTTTCTGCCGGATATCGCCCTGGCCTTCATCGCCTTCGGGACCGGAGAGTTCTTTCGGTTAGAGACCCTTCGAAAAAACGGACCCGGGGTCCTTCTCATCACCCTGTCCGAAGGCCTGCTGGCCGTTCTTCTGGTATTTGCCCTGACCAGGGGCGTGTTCGGGCTGAGCTTTTCCTCCTCGCTGATCCTGGCGGTGCTGGCAGCCGCCACGGCTCCGGCCTCCACCATGATGACCATCCGGCAGCTGGGGGCCAGAGGACCCTTTGTGGATACGCTGCTGCAGGTGGTGGCCATGGACAATATCGTAGCCCTGGTGGCTTACAGCATCGCGGTCTCCCTGGCCAGTGCCTCCGGAGCCGGTGCCCCGGTAGGGATCCTGGACTGCCTGATCCCGGTCTTTCTCAATCTGGCGGTGATGCTCATCGGCGCCGTGTTCGGACTCTTTGTCATGCTGTTCATGCGGCACCGGCATTCCACGGATAACCGGCTCATCATCGCCGTGACCATGCTCTTTACCTTCTGCGGCATCGCCTCCATCCTGGGGGTATCCCCCCTTTTGGGGTGCATGGCCATGGGCACCGTATATGTGAACACCACAGGGGACGAACGGCTCTTCCGGCAGCTGGGGTATTTCAGCCCGCCCATCCTGATGCTCTTTTTTGTCCGCTCCGGGATCTCCTTTGATCTGGGGAGCCTGTGGAACCGCAGCGCGGATTTCGGGGGTTACAGTCTGGCGGTGATCGGTGTGGGGTATTTCGCAGCCAGGCTTTTGGGGAAATACTTCGGATCCTTCCTGGGAGCGTCTTTGGCAAAAAAGGAAAAAACGGTATGCACCTGTCTGGGACTCACCCTGATCCCCCAGGCCAGCGTGGCCATCGGACTGGCGGAGCTGGGAGCACGTACCCTGGGGGGCGCGGCAGGGAGGAGCCTTCGGACCATCATCCTGGCCTCCAGCATCCTGTATGAGCTCATCGGTCCGGCAGCCGCAAAATGGGCGCTGACCCGGGCGGGGACATACCCGAAGGGCGGTTTCGGAGCGGATCAAAGGACAGAGCACCCTGCCGGACAAAGGACGGATCCGGGGGCCGGCGCGGGGCATCCGGAGGAAGAGGACAGTCTGACGGACGAGGTGGATGATATCTGAGGAGGTTTGGCTTGGACGCTCTGGAAGAAAAAAAGAAACAGCTGCGCAGGCAGATGAAGGCGCTGCGGGATGCCATTTCGGAGGCGGAGAGGGAGAGAGCCCGGGTGCTGATCACGGAGCGGATCCTGGGACATCAGTGGTTCTACGGGGCAAACAGGGTCCTGGCCTTTATGCCCTTCGGTTCCGAGATCGACATCACGGAGATCCTGCAGGAGACCATCCGCCAGGGAAAGGACCTGTACCTGCCACGGACGGAAGGAGCACAGATCCGGTTTTACCGGGTGCGGGATCTGAAGGCCCTGGTGCCCGGGACATACGGGATCCTGGAGCCTCCGGCGCCCGCTGACGAAGGGGAGAGCCTTTACCGGTACGATCCCGGGGAGGAAGCCCTTCGGGGGGATGCCAGATTCCCGGAGCTGTGCATCATGCCGGGTCTGGCCTTTGATGTGACAAAGGCCCGTCTGGGGTACGGGGGCGGATACTACGACCGGTTTCTGGCGGATAAGTTCCTGCTGTCCTTACAGTCCATCGCGGTGGGCTTTGCCTGTCAGCAGGTACCGGAGCTACTGCCGGTGCTTCCCTCGGATGTCCGGCCCGGGCAGGTGATCCTGGTATAGACCGGCGCCTTTGGGGCTTTCCGGGAGACTTCCGAAAAAGATGGAAAAGTCTCGGAAAATGTGCTATTTTAGTACATAACGTTTTGAAAGAAGGGGGAGCGGCCATGACCTATCTGGAAGAACTGGGAACAGCGGCCTGCAAGGCAAAGTACGAGCTGGCAGCGCTAAATACCGAAAAAAAGAATGAAATCCTCCGGCTGTGCGCGGAAGATCTGGAGAACGGGGAAAGCGCCCTCCTTGCGGCCAATGCAAAGGATCTGGAGCATGCTGCGGCCAGAGGGATGAGCGAAGCCATGCAGGACCGCCTTCGGCTGACACCGGACAGGATCCGGGGGATCAGCGAGGGGATCCGTCAGGTGGCGCTCCTGCCGGACCCTGTAGGGGAGATCCTGGAGCGGTTTGAAAGGCCAAACGGTCTGCAGATCGAAAAGGTGCGGGTGCCTTTCGGTGTCATCGGCATCATCTTTGAATCCCGCCCCAACGTCACCGCGGATGCCTTTTCCCTGACCTTTAAGACCGGCAATGCGGTGATCCTCCGGGGAGGGAGCGATGCTATCTGTACCAACAGCGAGATCGTGCGGATCCTGCGGGAGTCCCTGCAAAAAAGCGGGGTCACCCGGGATGCGGTGCAGCTCCTGACGGATACCAGCCGGGAGACCGCGGCGCAGTTCATGAAGATGAAGGCGTATGTGGATGTCCTGATCCCCAGAGGCGGTGCCGGACTCATTCGCAGCGTGGTGGAAAATGCCAATATCCCCGTCATCGAGACCGGTACCGGCAACTGCCACGTCTATGTGGACGAGGATGCGGACCTGGAGATGGCGGTGAAGATCCTGTTAAACGCAAAGCTCCAGCGGATCAGCGTGTGCAATGCCTGCGAGAGTCTGGTGGTCCATCGCGGCATCAAGGATATCTTCCTGCCCATGCTGCGGGATGCCCTGAAGGAACGGGTGGAGCTGCGGGCGGATGCGGAGAGCCTGGAGGTTCTGGGAGATGCAGCGGTGAGTGCCACGGAGGAGGACTTCGGGACGGAGTATCTGGACTATATCCTGTCGGTGAAGACCGTGGGCAGCGTGCAGGAAGCCATCGATCACATCAACCGGTATCACACGGGACATTCCGATGCCATCGTCACAAAGAACGCGGAGCATGCGGAACTGTTCTTAAACGGAGTGGACAGCGCCTGCGTCTATGTGAACGCCTCCACCCGCTTTACCGACGGATTTGAATTCGGCTTCGGGGCGGAGATCGGCATCAGCACCCAGAAGCTCCATGCCAGAGGCCCCATGGGGCTGCGGGAGCTCACCTCCTACAAGTACAAGGTCCGGGGAACCGGACAGGTGCGGGGATAGGACCGGAAGCAGGACCGGGAGAAAAAAGCAGAAGTAGAAAAAAGCAGACATAGAAAAAAGCATGACCTGGAGTAA
>JAFYFY010000080.1 GCA_017543485.1 Lachnospiraceae bacterium
CCTCGATGAGCTGGTCCGCACGGAAGCGCTCATGGCACTCCTTGCAGTCCATCAGAGGATCGGAAAATCCGCCCAGGTGCCCGCTGGCCACCCAGGTCTGAGGGTTCATGAGGATGGCGCAGTCCACGCCCACATTGTAGGGGTTCTCCTGGATGAACTTCTGCCACCAGGCGCGCTTGACATTGTTTTTCAGCTCCACACCCAGATTGCCATAATCCCAGGTGTTTGCCAGTCCGCCGTAGATCTCGGAACCGGGATAGACAAAGCCTCTCGCCTTTGCCAGATTGACGATCTTTTCCATTGTTTTTTCCATAACTCTCTCCTCAGTTTTTCCGATGATTTTTATGCATCTGCTACTTGCGCAGAAGTACCTGTATGAAGACCTGCTCTCCCTCCTCGGGCTGGGTCTTTGCCGTGGCATAGACCGTATCCCCCGCGGTCAGGAGCTGTGCGTTCTCGGAGTAGTAGGCGATCTGATACCCGCCCATGACGGCTCCGGGGAAGTTGGTGACGATGAGGTGAGATCCGCTGCTTCCGGCGATGAGGTCCGCTCCGCTCTTGACCAGCTGGGCATCCTTTGCGGATACAAAGCTGCTCCCGCTGAATCCGAAGCCCTCGGAGGCGTATTCCTCCACCGGGGTGTAGCTGAGCTTGTAGCCCGTCATCTTCTCGAAGCTCTCCGCGTCCGCGAACCGGTACTCCAGGTAGACCCGGCGTCCGCCGCGGTTTTCCTCCACGGATCCGACAAACTCCACGGCCTTTCGGCCTTCCTCCGCGTTAAATTCCGCGATCTGGGTCTTGGCCATGTCCACCAGCTCGTCGGTCTTGTACCGCTCGTCGGCGAAATCCCCGCCGAAATCGTAGGTGATCCTCCCGTCCGTCTCGATGATGATGGAGTCCAGTCCGGTGGGATGTCCCACATTGGTCACCGCCCCACATCCTGCGAGAAGCATCAGGGAAAACAGTGCCAATGCGGCAATACCGGCGATTCGATTGTTAAAATTTTGCATGCTCATATTCCGGGTCTGAAAACGATTAAGTATTCGTCTAAACAGTAAAATCCAATGAAATATCTTAACATAAGAAAAGAGGCTTTTCAAGTGCAAAGCCCCTAGTCCAAAAGTGTCTCCAGCATCTCCAGACTCCTGAAATGATGCTCCATATACCTTTTGCAATAAAGGTCCGAGATGGCTTCCAGCTCCGAGAGCGCCGCCTCCGAGAGGGTGAAGGTGTAGAGCCGCTCCACCGGGCTCTCCCCGATATAGTTCATGGCCTGCACCGTCCCCGGCAGGATCTGTCTGTCCGTGGGCGGCCCCGGGTACTCTCCTTCGATGGCCAGGGCCTTCAGCTCGAAGACTCTGCGCACCAGGCGTCTCCCCAGTTTTTCCGCAAACAGCGCCCGCAGGCTCTGGTAGAGGAGCTTCATCATCTCCCGCTCGTCGTTGTTCTCCCGGCAGTAATAGTCCGCGATCTCGGCGAAATAACTGGCCAGAGCCATGGCCTCCATGTCCGTGCGCAGCTCCTCGAAATAGTTCTCGATCCGGGCGTCCGCGATGGTGTAGGAATCCCGGCCCTCATAGAGCTGAAAGGTGCCGAAGGCAAAGGGTCCCGTGGATGCCGCAAAGCGCGATCCCTGCTTCCTGGCCCCCCGGGCAAACGCCCCTACTTTTCCTCTGGAATTGGTCAGGATCGTGACCCTTCTGTCGCTCTCCCCTACGGGCTGCGACTTGATCACGATCCCGGTAACCGTCACTAGATCCTGCATAGGTTTTTGTTTCTCACCGGCCCGCAGTGAGGGCACGGCCCATGGTCACTCTCCGTTCGTCTCGGAATATCCGAAATTCTTCAGCAGAAAATCCGAATCCCGCCAGTCCTTTTTCACCTTCACCCAGAGCTTCAGGTTCACCTTCGCATCCAGGAGCTTTTCGATATCCGGTCTGGCGTCGGAGCCGATCTCCTTTAGTTTCGAGCCTCCCTTGCCGATGATCATGCCCTTGTGGGAGTCCTTCTCGCAGTAGATGGTGGCGTCGATCTCCCAGAGCTTTCCCTTCTTTTTCATCTGCTCGATGCCCACCGCGATGCCGTGGGGGATCTCATCTCCCAGGTCCCGCAGGGCCTTCTCCCGGATGATCTCCGCCACCAGCTGGCGCTGGGGCTGGTCCGTCAGCGTGTCCTCGTCGTAAAACATGGGGCCGTAGGGGAGCTTTTGGAAGATCAGGTCCTTTAAGGTCTCGGTGTTCTGCCCCTTCAGGGCGGACACCGGCACCACCTCGTCGAAGTCCATAGCCTTCCGGTAGGTGTCGATAAAGCCCAGGAGCTCCTCCCTGCGCACGGTATCCACCTTGTTTACCACCAGGAAGACCGGGCAGGCCGCCTCCTTCAGCTTCCCGATGATGTGCTGCTCTCCGGCGCCGATGTAGTCCGTGGGCTCCACCAGCCAAAGCACCAGGTCCACATCCCGCATGGTGCCCTCCGCCACGCTGACCATATAATCCCCCAGCTTATTTCTAGACTTATGGATCCCGGGGGTGTCCAGGAACACGATCTGCCCCCGCTCGTCGGTGTACACCGTCTGGATGCGGTTTCGGGTAGTCTGGGGCTTTGAGGAGGTGATGGCGATCTTCTGGCCGATGAGCCGGTTCATGAGGGTGGATTTTCCCACATTGGGCCGGCCCACCAGCGCCACAAAGCCTGATCTTCGATTGTCTGATCCGGGAATTTCTATCATCTTTTTGTTTTTCTTTTTCTGCCGAGGTTTACTTCTTCTCGTCTGACTCAGGAGCATCCGCCTTGGGTGCGGGTCCAGGTGCAGGGGGTACCGGTGCTCCGTAGGGAGTGGGCGCCGCTCCTGCGGGAGGCACGGGGGCGCCGGGGCCCATGGGCGGCATATTCTGCGGCATATTCTGCGGCATATTCTGCGGCATATTCTGCGGCCTGGCTGCAGCTCTGGCCGCATCCTGGGCTGCTTTCTGAGCGGCCTTCTCCGCCTTCTTTGCGGCGCGGCGTTCCTTTGCACGCTTGCCCAGGGTCTTCTTCCAGATCACGATGACCACGATGATGATGCCGGCCCAGATGATCAGTGCAGGCAGGTGGGAAACGAGCCACACGAAGAACTCCACGATGGCATCCCCCACATCCTCCAGATTCTCCAGGAAGCCTTCCCGCATCCGCTGAAGAGGGGTCTTCTCCTCTTCCTCCACCACGGTCAGCTCCTTCACCTCGGAGATGCTCATGTATACGGTGCTGTAGTCCACTTCGTTGTCGTAGGTCCGAAGCTGGCGCTCCATGCTCTCGATCTGATACCGGACACTGGTGAGTCTGTCTTCGATGGTCAGGACCTCATCCAGATCCTCCGCCATCTCCAGAAGCTCTAAGAGTCTCTGTTTCTCCGTCTCCAGAGAATCCTTGTGGGCCTGGGTGTCCACATAGGACAGGGTCACGTCGGAGACATTCTCGCTCTTTCGGACCACATTGGAGATGTCGCTGACACAGCTTAAAAACTCATCCAGACGGGATGCGGGGATCCGCAGGGTCAGGGACGCATTCCGGGCGCTGGAATCGTAATAATACGAATAACTGCTCCCGTTGTAGGTCTCCATGTTCTCGATGTAGCCCCCCAGCTCATTCACCTTGCCGGTGAGGGTGTTCATCAGCTGATCGAACTCCTTGGTCTCCACGGAGAGATTCGCGGTGCGGATGAGCTTTCGGTTGGTATTCTGGGTCTCCGGAGCCTGTGCGGTGGAGCCGGTGCCGTTGTCGTACATGGCCTCTTCCGCATAGCCGTAGTCGTAATCGTCAGAATAGGCTTCCGTGGCTGCCTCCATGGGAGCGTTCACGGCATAGGAAGCGCCGGCACCCTTGGACGCGGAGGTGGCGTAGCTGTCGGACGATCCGCAGCCGCCCAGGATCATGGCCATTACCAGTCCTGCAGACAGCGCCCTTCCCAAATGCATCATTCCTGTCTTTTTCATCTCATTTCCTCCCTGTCAGATCCGAGGACCCTTTGTCCTCTTTTCGCTTCAACCCACAAGACGGAAAAAAAACTGTTTTGTTGCATGGTTTCCAAAATATTTTACATCAAATTCTCCAGCCGTTCAAATAATGCGCTCTCCGACTGGAGCTTTGCCGCATTTCCCACTGCCGCCAGGCACTCGTCGGACAAAATGGCCTCCAGATATTTCGCCAGGCCCCGCATATCCTCCGGCTGGGTGGAAAGGAGCTCGTCCCGGTTTTTCTGGGTCTCCTCATAGGTGATGCCGGACATGTAGGCACTGAAGCTCCGGGAGCCCAGGGATGCGGGATTCATGGGCACGTCCAGATCGCTGACGGCGCCGATGATGAGCTGGGTCATCCCCCGCTCGTCTGCGTCAAATTCCGCCAGGGCTTTGGGGGCTTCCTCATAGATCTTTACCGTCTCCGACAGCTTCGGATCCCGGTAAGACAAAAGATACCCGATGCCGCTCCTTCCGAAGCCGCTCATGCACCCGTAGGCGCCTCCCACCACCCGGACGTTCACCCAAAGGTATTGGTAGTTCAGATAGTTTTTTAACGCCATGAGATGCCCGGTAAAGGGAAGGCCGCGCTTTCGGAAGCTCCCGGCGCGGCACACGAACTGCACCTGTCCGGAGTTCATGAGCCCCTCTCCCTTCGGAAGAAGGGGCAGGATGGGCTCCCCCGTCTCTGTAGCGTCCGTAAAGAGCATGTCCTTCAGGCGCTGCGCTTCCGGCAGCAGCTCCTCCAGCGCTTTTCCGGAACCGATGAAATCCACCATGAGATTCTCCGGGCGGAAGATCTGATGCAGCACCTTGCGCAGATGCGCGCTCATCTCCTCCTTCCGCTCCTCATAAGCGCTCAGAAGGCCGCTTAAAAACCGGTAGAACTCCAGGCCCGAAACCTCCTCGTCCGCTCTGGCTTCCTGAGAGAGGGCGGCATAGGCCCGGTGCATGGCCACGTGATGCCCGGCGCTGAACATGGTGGCCTGCGTCTCGCTCTTTTCCTCCTCCAGGATCTCCCGGATCCGCACCGCATCCTCCAGATGGGAGGTAAAAAGGATCTCCCGGGTGAGGGCCATCATCTCCGGGAGCTTCCCCTCCAGATATTTGCTCCGGACCTCGAAGGTCATTTTGAAGGCACCGGCCTCGGCCACGACAGGATAGGTGGACACCCCGAAGGTGTATCCCCCTGTCACCAGATCCAGGGCGGTGTTCAGGTGATCATAATCATGGCTGTCCGTATCCACCATGGCCAGCAGGAGCTTTAACAGCCCCACATATTTCAGGTCCTTCGCAGGGATCCGCCCCAGGTCAAAGACCAGACGCAGATACCCGATGCCATGGGTGTCCAGCTCGTGGAACAGCACCTTCGTATCTCCCATGGACCGCTCTTCGTTGTAAAAAGGTCTTGCCTCCTTTTTCAGATCCTCCCGGAGAAGCTGTGGCAGTTTTTCCAGATCCTCCTTTGCATCCGGGGTCTCCTGAAAGGCCCGCAGATCCTCCAGAGTCTTCCTGATCCCCGCCAGATCCGCCTCACTCATGGATTCCCGGATCCGCTTCATGCGCTCTTTGTAGCGCGCTTCCCGTTCTTCCTCCACCCCCGCTCTGGGAGATACGGTGACGATGCTTTTGTGAGGATTTTGGAGGAAAAGCTCCCGGATCATGCGGGAGAAGGCACCGCTTTTCACATCCTCCCGAAGCTCCCCAAAGCACTCTCCCAGCTGGGTCAGAGCAAAGGCTTCCTCGTCGGCATAGAGCCAGCTCACCATGAGATCCAGTCCGTACATGAGTCCCCTGGGTGTGGAGCCGAAATCCGCCTCCCGGTACTGGAATTCGAAATGATTGATGGCCGCCATCAGCATCTCTTCGTCCAGGCCCTTCTCCGCGGCGCTCTCCAGGGTCTCCCGCACCAGGCGAAGGAACTCCTCCTCCCGGTCCAGGGTGGTGCCTTTTCCCACGATGGAATAGCAGGGCTGGCGCAGCAGTCTGTCATAGCTGCTGTAGACATCCTTTGCGATGCCGCTCTCTACCAGCGTGCGCTTTAATACCGCGCCGGGGGCGGACATCAGGGCGTAGTCCAGCACCCGCATAGCCAGGTAAAACTTTTTGTTCTGATGGGCGGGGAGACAGAAATTCACGGAAAGGAAGGTATTTTCCTCCGGATCCTCTCCCTCTCCCAGGGGGCAATCCCTGTGGACCCGGGCCGTCTCCGTAAAGGGCTTCTGGAGCGGGATCTCGGAGTCCACCTCGATGCGGTCAAAGGCGGAGAGATACTCCTCGTCCATGAAGCGGAGCTTTTCCGCCATGTCCATATCTCCGTAGAGATAGATATAGGAATTCACCGGGTGATAATAGGTCCGGTGAAACTCCAGGAACTGCTCATAGGTCAGCTCCGGGATCACCTCCGGATCCCCTCCGGATTCCACGCCGTAGCACATATCGGGGTAGAGGGAGTTCATGATCTCCCGGTCCAGGATATCGTCCGGAGCGGACAGGGCCCCCTTCATCTCATTGTACACGACGCCGTTTACCTGGAGGTTCCCCTCGTCGTCAAACTCGTAATGCCACCCCTCCTGCCGGAAGATGGACTCGTTCCGGTACACATTGGGGTAAAACACCGCATCCAGATACACATGCATCAGGTTCTGGAAGTCCTTGTCATTGCAGCTGGCGATGGGGTACACCGTCTTGTCCGGATAGGTGATGGCGTTCAGAAAGGTATTCAGGGACCCCTTTACCAGCTCCACGAAGGGGTCTTTTACAGGGAAGGCCCTGGACCCGCAAAGGGTGGAGTGCTCCAGGATATGGGCCACGCCGGTGGAATCCTTCGGCGGTGTGCGGAAGGAAATGGAAAAGACCTTGTTGTCATCTTCGTTTGATACCAGGGCTACCTTCGCTCCGCTTTTCCTGTGCCGGAGCAGCACCCCTGTTGCGGAGATGTCAGACAGGTCTCTCGTTTCCAGGATCTCATATGCGGTCAGTGCTTTCAGTTCTTCCAGATTCATACGTCTGTTTGTTCCTTTCAAAAAATGAGGCGGTCCTTCGGTCTGACCGCCGGATCAGATGGTAAGAAGCGCCAGCTTGCTCCCTTTGAGCTCCTGGATAAAGAGGCCCTTTGCCTCCTTTTCCTCTTTGCTCATGGACACCAGCTCCTCGATGGTGATGTATTTGCTCTCATACACTTCGGTTTCTTTGCCGAAGAGGTTCTTTTTCTTCCGCAGCACGCTGACCCGGACCCCGGCCTTCATCTGCTTCATGATCTGATACACAAAGCTGTCGGGGGTCAGGTAGTACAGAAGGGTCTCCAGGGTATCCTCCGGGTCCGCTTTCGGGATCACGGATTCGGCGATGACCTTCCGGAATTTGAAATTGATCTCCTCGTTCTCGGTGATCTCCTGCAGGGTGTATTTGGAACCCACGTAAAAGGAGGAGGTCTCCTGGAGGTAGTATTTGTAATCTTCGTAGGTTGTGGACATCGGGGATCACTCCTCCTGTTATGGACGATCCGTCACGGCGGCTGCAGGATGCGTGTGACCGGCTGTTGGTTGTCGTTTACATGATCACGTCGCTCATGCCGCCGCTGATGCGGATGGCATCTTCCACGGTCTTGCGGGAAAAGTGACCCAGCTCCATGAGTTCTTCGATGGTGAGCTTTTTGCCCAGATCTTCGGAAAGGTCTTTGGCTTTCTCGTAGACGCGGTTCACATTTTTCACGGCCTTTTCCGCGGATTCTTCCGCCCCGCGGTTTTCGCTGATGAGGTCCTCCATGGCATCCATCACCAGCTTCATGAGGACACCTTCGCACTCCTCGTTTTTTTCCTGGCTGCCCAGCATGGTCACCCCCACGGAGAGGGCCACATTCCCTTCACCGATGAGATCCTCGATGAGGACGCCCTGTCCGGTGTAGAGCTTCGCGATCTGGGCCACATCCTTTAGATACCCTTCCGTCAGGCGCTTCTGGGCATCCCGCTCTCCCGCCATGGCGGCGATGGTCAGGGCCTGCTTTTCCCCGGGGGTCAAGACAGGCAGAAGCTCCAGATCGTCCAGATACATCTGGAGGTAGTCCCGCTCGGTCTCCGACATGGGATCAAGCGCAGCGTCTGGCTGGGGTGTGCCGTCTGCATCCTCCTTGGCAGCAGGCTCTTCAGAGGGTCCGTCTGCAGATACCGCTGCGGAGGCGGCGGCCTCCCTGGACCGGGCATACTCCATCACCATGTTCATCTGCTCCTGCGTCAGGTCCAGCTCCGCAAAGAGCGCGCAGATCTCCTCCTCGGTGAGGTGCTCCCCGTCCCCGAAGGCTTCCCGCTCATTCACCAGACGCCGCAGCTCCATTAACTTTTGTCCGAATACGACTTCTTTATCCATAACTCATCCATGCGAAAGGGCTTCGACTATTCCACGTGCTTGTGTGTAAACAGATGCGTGCTGCAATACTCATAATTTCCGTTGCACTTGGAGCAGAACCGGAACTCCATCCCCGGATCCGTCACCTCGGTCTTGCCGCAGATGGCACATTTATGCCGTGTGATGCCGGAGGGGTTCATCTTCGGTGCGGAGGGACCGCTGCTGTAGGGACTTCCCTTTGCGAAGTTCCCGCCGCCCCGCAGGTTCCGGTTGTACTGCACCCGCCGTTTGATCTGCTGGGGTGCCACACTGATGCCCCGGATATTGGCCACATAGAAGAAGGCGCAGTTGATGAGGGCAGCCGCCACCGCCAGCTTCGTGAACACATCTCCCACGATGAGGAGGTACCCCATATACACCAGGTCGATGATCCCCATCCACTTCATCTTCACCGGCAGGATGAAATAGATCAGCACCGTGTTGTTGGGATAGGTCATGGCGAAGACCATATAGATGGACACGTTGATGTAGTAGGTGCTGAACTCGATCCAGTGCCCCATCTCAGAGACGTACAGATTGTTCTGTTCCAGCTGTGCCACCTGATCGTATCCGTACCGCAGGCACTCCACGCCGAATCCCGTAAAGGCCAGCACCACCGTCAGCAGAATCCCGCTGATGATGAACACGTTGTACTTATAGGTCCCCCAGGTCCTCTCCAGCACCGTGCCGATGCTGTAGCAGCACCAGAGCATCAGCAGGATAAAGAGGATGTTGCTCCCGGAAGGCGGAATCAGCAGCCAGGTAAAGATGCGCCACACCTGCCCATGGATGATCTTATAGGGATCCAGGGTGAGAAACCCCAGAAAGGTGCTGTTGACAAACTGCATCAGATAGCCGATGGCATATCCGATGATCAGGATCAGGGTCAGATTCGGGATGGCATACTTGCCGAATCTCCGTTCAAAATTGCTCATGTGTATCACTCCGTTTCTGTGGGGATGGGGGACGGTTCCACAATGACCTATTTTACCCGAAGGGAGAAAAATGCACAAGGAACCGCCGTGAACTTTTAGAAGCGTTTCCGTTTTTCTTAAGAATCATTTCACTTTTCCGCCGATTGCAAAATCATGGTTCCTCCACTATAATATCCATTGTTTGTGCCAAAATACAATTAATAAGTAGAAGTTAAGAAAAGGATATCGTTTCAAATCACTATGGATCAGCAGAACAAAGCATTACAGACCGCGACCCTGGGCATCGACATCGGCTCCACCACCGTAAAGGTCGCCATCCTGGATCGGGAAAACAACATCCTCTTCTCCGATTACCGGAGACATTACGCCAATATCCGGGAGACCCTCTCCGGGCTCCTGCACGACGCCTTCGAAAAGCTGGGGAATCTGCAGCTCTATCCCATGATCACCGGCTCCGGCGGCCTCACCTTGGCGAATCACCTGGGGATCCCCTTTACCCAGGAGGTCATCGCCGTGGCCACCTCCCTGCAGACCTTCTGCCCCAAGACCGATGTGGCCATCGAGCTGGGGGGCGAGGATGCAAAGATCATCTACTTTGAAGGCGGAAATGTGGAACAGCGCATGAACGGCATTTGTGCCGGCGGCACGGGGTCCTTCATCGACCAGATGGCATCCCTGCTGCAGACCGATGCGGCAGGCCTGAATGAGTACGCAAAGGACTACAAATCCCTCTATACCATCGCCGCCCGCTGCGGCGTCTTCGCAAAGACCGACATCCAGCCCCTCATCAACGAGGGTGCCACCAAGGAGGACCTGGCAGCCTCCATCTTCCAGGCCGTGGTAAACCAGACCATCTCAGGCCTGGCCTGCGGCAAACCCATCCGGGGGCATGTGGCTTTCCTGGGGGGACCGCTGCACTTCCTTTCGGAGTTAAAGGCCGCCTTCATCCGGACCCTGAAGCTGGATGAGGAGCACATCATGCAGACCGACAATTCCCACCTCTTTGCGGCCATCGGTTCTGCCCTGAACGCAAACGAAAAGGTCTCCTACACCCTGGAAGAGATGGTGGGAAAGCTCTCCTCCGAGATCAAAATGGAGTTCGAAGTGGAGCGCATGGAGCCCCTCTTCGAAAACCGGGAAGCCTTTGACGCCTTCCAGGCCCGGCATGCAAAGGCCTGTGTGAAAAAAGCGGATCTGGCGGAGGCAAAGGGGAACCTTTTCATGGGCATCGACGCCGGCTCCACCACCACCAAGATCGCGCTGGTGGACGAGGAAGGGCGTCTGGTATACTCCTTCTATTCCGGCAATGACGGATCCCCCTTAAAGACGGCGATCCGTTCCGTCACGGAGATCAAAAGCCGCCTCCCCGAAGGGGCGAAGATCGTGCGCTCCTGCTCCACCGGATACGGCGAAGCCCTGTTAAAGTCCGCCTTTCTTCTGGATGACGGCGAGGTGGAGACCGTGGCCCACTACTACGCCGCCGCCTTCTTTGACCCGGAGGTGGACTGCATCCTGGACATCGGCGGCCAGGACATGAAATGCATCAAGATCAAGGACAACACCGTGGACTCCGTGCAGCTCAACGAAGCCTGCTCCTCGGGATGCGGATCCTTCATCGAGACCTTTGCCAAATCCCTGAACTTTTCCGTGGAGGATTTTGCAAAGGAAGCCCTCTTTGCCCCCCATCCCATCGATCTGGGCACCCGCTGCACCGTGTTTATGAACTCCAAGGTAAAGCAGGCACAGAAGGAGGGCGCCAGCGTCGCAGACATCTCCGCGGGACTGGCCTATTCCGTCATCAAGAACGCCCTCTTTAAGGTGATCAAGGTCTCAGATGCCACGGAGCTGGGCAAAAACATCGTGGTGCAGGGCGGTACCTTCTACAACAATGCCGTCCTTCGCGCCTTTGAAAAGATCGCAGGCTGCGAAGCCATCCGCCCCGACATCGCCGGGATCATGGGTGCCTTCGGCGCGGCCCTCATCGCCAGAGAGCGCTATGAGGAGGGCTATGTCACTTCCATGCTGGAGCTGGATGACATCATCGGCCTGGAGTATCAGACCAGCATGACCAAGTGCCGGGGCTGCACCAACAGCTGCCGCCTCACCATCAACCGCTTCTCCGGGGGCAGACAGTTCGTCTCCGGGAACCGCTGCGAGCGCGGCATCGGCGGTGTGAAAAATGCCACCGGTGTCCCCAACCTCTATGATTACAAGCTCCACAGATATTTCGACTACCAGCCCCTGGATGCGGACGCCGCTCCCCGGGGCACCGTGGGGATCCCCCGGGTCCTGAACATGTACGAGGATTATCCCTTCTGGTATACCTTCTTTACCAAACTGGGATTTCGCGTGGTCCTCTCCCCCACCTCCACCAGACAGATCTACGAGCTGGGGATCGAGTCCATCCCTTCCGAGTCCGAGTGCTACCCGGCCAAGCTGGCCCACGGTCATGTCACCTGGCTCATCAAACAGAATGTCCCCTTCATCTTCTATCCGGCCCTCTTCTATGAGCGGAAGGAATTCGAGGATGCCGGAAACCATTACAACTGCCCCATCGTCACCTCCTACTCCGAGAACATCAAGAACAATGTGGAGGAGATCACCCGTGGCGAGGTGCGCTTTTCCAATCCCTTTATGAGCTTCCGGGACGAGGACACCATCTCCCAGTCCCTCATCAAAGAATTCACCGACATCCCGGAGTCCGAGATCCGGGAGGCGGTGCACGCCGGATGGGAGGAGCTGGCAAAGGCCCGCCGCGATATGCAGACCGCCGGCGAGGAAGCCCTGAAATACCTGGAGGAAACGGGCAAACACGGCATCGTTCTGGCCGGACGCCCCTATCATATCGATCCCGAGATCAATCACGGCATTCCGGAGCTCATCACCGGCTACGACGTGGCGGTCCTCACAGAGGACTCCGTCTCCCACCTGGTGCAGCCCGAGAGGCCCCTCATCGTCATGGACCAGTGGATGTACCACTCCAGACTCTACGCCGCGGCGGCCTATGTCAGAACCGTGGACAATCTGGACCTCATCCAGCTAAACTCCTTCGGATGCGGCCTGGATGCGGTGACCACGGATCAGGTGGCGGACATCCTCTCCGGATCCGACAAGATCTACACCTGCTTAAAGATCGATGAAGTGAACAACCTGGGAGCTGCCAGGATCCGGGTCCGGAGCCTCCTCTCCGCCATCCGTGTCCGGGAAAAGCTGGGAAAGACCCATCACACCCGTCCCACCAGCATCGTGAAGGTCCCCTTCACCGAGGAGATGCGGGAAAAATATACCATCCTCTGCCCGCAGCTTTCTCCCATCCACTTCGACGTCATGCAGGCCTCCTTCGAAGCCAGCGGATACAATTTCGTGGTCCTGGACAACGACGGAAAACACAGCGTGGATGTGGGCCTCAAGTACGTCAATAACGATGCCTGCTATCCTTCCCTGCTGGTCACCGGCCAGCTGATGCAGGCCCTTCTGTCCGGTCAGTACGACTTAAACCGCACCGCCGTCATCATCACCCAGACCGGCGGCGGGTGCCGTGCCACCAACTACATTGGCTTTATCCGCCGTGCCCTGAAAAAAGCAGGCATGGAGCAGATCCCCGTCATCAGCCTGAACCTGGGATCCATCGAGGTGAATCCCGGCTTTGACATCAACGCGGACATGCTCTACCGTCTGGCCCTGGGGGCGGAATTCGGCGACATCTTCATGAAGTGCGTCTACCGCATGCGGCCCTACGAGCTGGAAAAGGGATCCACCGATGCCCTCCATGCCAAGTGGGTGGAGCGGTGCCGGGAGTTCGTCTCCCGCAAGCACCCGTCCATCCGCACCTTCCGGAAGATGTGCCGGCAGATCGTCCGGGAGTTTGACGCCATCCCCATTGACGAAACCCTGAAAAAACCCCGGGTGGGCATCGTGGGTGAGATCCTGGTGAAGTTCTCCCCCGCCGGCAATAACCACCTGGTGGAGCTTTTAGAGCACGAGGGGGCGGAGGCCGTGATGCCCGATCTCATGGACTTCATGCTCTACTGCTTCTACAATCAGATCTACAAGGCCGAGAATCTGGGCATGAGCAAAAAGACGGCGCGTTTCTCCGCACTGGGGATCTGGGCCATCGAGCACATCATCCGCGGCGCGGCGGCCAAAGAAGAGGCCAGGAGCAAGCACTTCGATCCCCCCACTCCCATCCGGGAGATCGCCTCCTTTGCGGAGCCCATCGTCTCCATCGGCAACCAGACCGGAGAAGGGTGGTTCCTCACCGGAGAGATGGTGGAGCTCATCCATGACAAGGTGCCCAACATCGTCTGCACCCAGCCCTTCGGATGCCTCCCCAACCATGTGGTGGGCAAGGGCGTCATCAAGGCCATCCGCTCCAAATACCCCGGCTCCAATATCGTGGCCATCGACTACGATCCCGGTGCCAGCGAAGTGAACCAGCTAAACCGCATCAAGCTGATGCTGTCCACGGCTCAG
>JAFYFY010000081.1 GCA_017543485.1 Lachnospiraceae bacterium
TCCCTGGATGTGTTGCACAGTCTGAAGTTTGACGTCATCAAGTTTGATATGCGCTTCATGCAGCAGATCGATGAGAGCGAGAGCGGCAGAGTCATCCTCACGGAGCTCATGAAGATGGCCACGGCGCTGGGAGTCGACACGGTGTGCGAGGGCGTGGAGACGGAGCAGCATGTGAACTACCTGCGGGAAATCGGATGCTCCAAGCTGCAGGGGTATTATTATAGCAAACCCATTCCCCTGCGGGAGATCCTGGCCAGATATGAGGAGGGGCGCGCCATCGGATTTGAGGATCCGAAGCAGTCGGCTTACTATGAGACCATTGGGCGGATCAATCTTTACGACCTGTCCGCCCTGTCCACCACCAATGAAGAAGACTTCCGGCGTGCCTTTGAGACGGTGCCCATGGCCATCATGGAGCTGGTGGATGATCAGATCACCGTCACCCGCACCAACAAGGCCTATCGGAATTTTGCCGGTCAGATGTTTGATTTTACCATCGGAAATCAGTACGATCTGCTCACGGATGACGGTCAGGAAGCGGTGACTTTCCTTCGGAACATCGCCACCTGCGCGAAGGAAGGGGGCTGTATGGTCATCGATGAGAGGTTTCCGGACCGCACGACGATCCATTCCTTTATCCGCAGGATCGCCCTGAACCCGGTGACAGGGGTCGGTGCGGTGGCCGTGGCGGTGCTGGCGGTGACGGATGACAGCGCCGGGGCGACTTACGAAAATATCGCCAGATCCCTGGCGGCGGATTATTCCCGGATCTTCTACGTGAATGTGGAGACGGAGGACTTTTACGAATACGCTTCGAAGCCGGGGCAGACCGGGATGTGGCTGGAAAAGCAGGGAAAGGATTTCTTTACACTCTGCCGGCATGATGCGGAGTCCATCGTATACGGACCGGACCAGGCCGGGTTTATCGCCAGTTTCACAAAGGAGCGGATCATAAGCACCATCAAAGAGCAGAAGAACTTCACCCTGACCTACCGGATCATGGAAAACGGTATGCCGGTGTATACCAACATGAAGGCCATGCCCATGGAGAATGACCCGGTTAACCTCGTCATCGCCACCACCAACATCGATGCCCAGATGCAGCGGCAGCGCGCCTTTGAGCGGATCCGCCGCGGGCAGGTGATGTACAACCGGATCTGCGCCATCGCGGGGGACTTTATCTGCGTCTACGTGGTGGAGCCGGAGACGGGGCGCTATGTGGAATACACCTCTACGGATGAGTATGACACCCTTGGGGTCACGAAGGAGGGAGAGGATTTCTTTGCGGACGGAAAGAAAAACGCAGAGAATGTCATCCATCCCGACGATCTGTGGATGTTCTCGAAGATGTTCTCCAAAGAGGATGTCCTGGAGATGGTGCGAAAGACGGGACTGTACGAGATCAAGTACCGGCTGATGCTGAAGGGCGAGGCCAAGATGGTGAGCCTGCGGGCGGCAGTGGTGAGAGAGGACGACGGGGATAAACTGATCGTCGGCATCCTAGGCTAAATACGAATCTTTTTGCAAAGCTTCGTATTTAGCTGCGAGATTTGCTGCGCAAACTCGCGGGCTTGATCCTTCAACTTTGCTGCGCAAACTTGTGGGCTTGCCCCCGGATGTATTTTTTCTTGCAATCTGACGCAGCATCATATATAATATGCTGCGT
The DNA here is from genome assembly GCA_017543485.1 of Lachnospiraceae bacterium. Lineage (GTDB taxonomy): Bacteria > Bacillota > Clostridia > Lachnospirales > Lachnospiraceae > AC2028. Next base: position 1,667 of record JAFYFY010000081.1, read on the forward strand.
ACCCGGGGCTATAGTTCAGCTGGGAGAACGCTTGCATGGCATGCAAGAGGTCGTCGGTTCGA
>JAFYFY010000082.1 GCA_017543485.1 Lachnospiraceae bacterium
CCCAGTGCGAGAGAGATCAAGCGGTTCTTCGGTGCCGGCTCGGTCTCGGTGGATGTGGACCCCCACGGGAGGATCCTGGTCCCGGCGAATCTTCAGGAATACGCAGGGCTGCAGAAGGATGTGACCATCGTTGGCACCACCGACGGAAAAGCGGAGGTCTGGGATACCAAAGCCTGGGATGAGAGAGAAGGACGGATCGGACCCGAAGAGGCGATCCAAAACCTGTTTGACAGAGGGATCGTGATCTGATGACGGATTTTCAGCACACATCGGTATTACTGTCCGAAACCATTGCTTACATGATGATCCGCCCCGACGGGATCTACCTGGACGGGACTCTCGGCGGGGCGGGCCACTCCTCAGAGATATGCAAAGCCCTGACCACCGGAAGGCTCTACGGAGTCGATCAGGATGAAGCGGCCATCGAAACCGCTTCGAAGCGCCTGGCTCCCTTTGGGGAGAGGGCACAGATCCTCCGGAGCAATTACGAAAACGCTGTCAGTCTCCTAAAGGACCGGGGTGTGCCGGGGGTGGACGGGATCCTGCTGGACCTGGGGGTGAGCTCCTACCAGTTCGATGATGCCGAGAGAGGGTTTTCCTATCGGTATGACGCTCCTCTGGATATGCGGATGGACAGGAGACAGTCCCTGACGGCGGCCGAGATCGTAAATGAATGGCCCCGGGAAGAGATCACCAGGATCCTGCGGGAGTACGGAGAGGAAAAATTCGCGGCGAACATCGCCAGACACATCGAAGAGAGACGAAAGGAAAAGCCCGTCGACACCACCTTCGAGCTGAATGAGATCATCAAAGCCGCCATCCCGGCGAAGATGAGAGCCGGCGGAGGGCATCCCTCCAAGCAGACCTTCCAGGCCCTGCGGATCGCCTGCAACCGGGAACTGGAGGTCCTGGAAAACTCCATAGACGGGATGATCGATTACCTGAATCCCGGCGGAAGGCTCTGCATCATCACCTTCCACTCACTGGAGGACCGGATCGTCAAAAACGCCTTCCGAAAGGCGGAAAACCCCTGTACCTGCCCGCCGAACTTTCCCAAATGCGTCTGCGGAAAGGTCCCGAAGGGGAGCGTGATCACGAAAAAGCCCGTCATCCCCACGGAAGCGGAGACGGAGCAAAATCCCAGAGCGCACAGCGCAAAGCTCCGGGTATTTCAGAAAAAACAATAACTGTTATGGAGAACAAACACATGGCAAACCAGGGAAGGAACACCAAAACGGAATATCGTGCGGAGTATCAGTATGAAAGTGCCGTCAGGAAGCCTGCCTATGAGCGGGAGCCCGAGAGAAGACAGCGGCGCGCGCCTCAGGCCGCGCCTCGCCGGAAGGCTTTCGTACTGCCTCCTTTGGGGAATATTGTGACCTTCGCCATCATGGTGGTCAGTATTGTCTTTTTTGCCAGAGTGATGATAAACTATGTGGAGATGCAGGGACGCCTGTCCAATGAGATCAATACCGTCGCTGCCATGCGCAGTGATCTGAACAGTCTTCGCTCCGAGAACGATGCGAACTACAACCGGATCGTCTCCGGCATCGACCTTTCCAGGATCGAAGAAATCGCAAAGAACGAGCTGGGCATGACC
>JAFYFY010000009.1 GCA_017543485.1 Lachnospiraceae bacterium
GCGGACTTCTCATTCCGAAAGGTCATACACAGGGGCAGAAAAAAGCGGTGGTGGCCGGGAGCCTGCTTTTGAATTTCGGGATCCTGACGGTCTTTAAGTACGGCAGCTTTCTGATGATGAATCTCAATCATGCCCTCTATGCCCTGAACGGGTCCATGGTCTCCAATCCCTTCACGGCACTGATCCTGCCGGTGGGGATCTCCTTTTACACCTTTCAGGCAGTGGGCTATACCATCGATGTCTATCGCGGGGATACGGAGCCGGAGCGGGACTTTTTCCGCTATGCCCTGTTTGTGGCCTTCTTTCCCCAGCTGGTGGCGGGTCCCATCGAGCGCTCCGGCAGGCTCCTGTCCCAGATCCGGCGGATGGAGCGGGAGCGGATCTTTTCCGGAGAGCAGTTTATGCGGGGGGCATACACCGCGCTCTACGGATATATGCTGAAGGTGATCCTGGCGGACCGGATCGCGGCGCTTGTGCAGACCGTATACGAAGGCGAGCATGCACCGCTCTACGCAGGGTACAACATCGCCATGGCAGCGCTTCTTTTTTCCCTGCAGATCTACGGGGATTTTGCCGGGTATACCTATATCGCCATCGGCTGTGCCCGGATGCTGGGCTTCTCCCTCTGTGAAAACTTCAACACCCCCTACCTGGCCCGGGGGATCCGGGATTTCTGGGACAGATGGCACATGTCCCTGACCTCCTGGTTCCGGGATTATCTGTACTTTCCCCTGGGAGGAAGCCGGAAGGGGAAGCTGCGCAAGATGATCAACATCCTCATCGTGTTTCTGGTGAGCGGCCTCTGGCACGGGGCGGCCTGGCATTTCGTCCTGTGGGGAGCGGTCCACGGCATCGCCCGGGTCCTGGAGGAGGTGACGGAAAAGCCCCGCAGAGCCCTGGCGGAGTTTCTCCACTACGACCGGGATACCTTTGCACACAGACTGCTGCAGGAGATTCTTACCTTTCTGTTCGTCTCGGTGTGCTGGATCTTTTTCCGGGCGGAGAGTGCGGCGCAGGCGTTTGATATGATCCGGCGCATGGTGACGGGGGCACATCTGGCACAGCTCACGGACGGATCCCTGCTGAACCTGGGACTGGACGGGAAGGATCTGAATGTGCTGATCGTTTTCGGATCGCTGATGATCCTTCTGGATGTATGGAAAAAGAAAGGACGGGATGTGGCAGGAGCGCTCTGCAGGCAGAATACCTGGTTCCAGTTCCTGCTCCTTTTTGCGGGGATCGTCTGCATCGTTCTCTTCGGTGCATACGGACCGGCCTATGATGCGGCGGCGTTTTTGTATTTCCAGTTTTGAGAAGATGATGGATCGACAAAAGAACACAACTGCAAAGATCCTTCGGGTGGCGCTTTTGTTTGTGCTGTTCAATGCGGCACTGTTTGCGCTTCTTTGCCGTGCCCAGTGGGTGCTGCGGGACAAGTCCTATTCCGGGGCCCAGGACCGCTTCCGGCAGTGGAAGCCTGCCTCCGCGGATCTGGTCTTTATCGGCAACAGTCACAATTTCTGTACCATCGATCCGGATCTTCTCTACGAGGAGTACGGCATCGAATCCTTTATGCTCTCCACCAGCGCCCAGACCATCCCCATGTCCTATTACGCGGCCATGGAGGCCATCGAGCTCAGAAGACCGAAAACCATCGTGCTGGAGCTGAGCTATGTGGCCAATGATTTCATGACCGTGGGACAGGGGATGGACAACAGCTTCTTCGACGGCATGCCCCTGTGCAGCGCCAAAAAAGCCGCCATTGAGGACCTGTATGAGAAGGAGGACCGGATCTGGTACTACCTGCCCATGGGCCTGTATCACGGGAGATGGAAAAACCTGACGGAAGCCGACTACCGGGATTTTCAGCTGACGAAGAGAGGCACATTCCACGCGGGAGAGGTGTATCAAAACCGCCCCATCCCTCTGGTGGATGAAGGCGAACGGATGCCCATGCCGGAGCGGATGGAAGAGTACCTGATCCGCCTCATGGACCTGTGCGAGGAGGAAGGTGTCCGGCTTCTTCTTTATGTGGCGCCCTTTAATTCCCTTTATGACTCCGAGGATGCGGTGGCGGATCTGCAGAACAGGCAGCGGATGTTCAACGATGCCTGCGCCCTGGCATCCGAACGGGGAATCCGGGTCCGGAATCTGTTTTACGAGCTGGAGGATCTGGGGATCGATGACAGCACGGACTGGAGGGACGAGGCGCATTTTAACGATAACGGGCAGGCCAAGGTGACCAGATATCTGGCGGATACGGGATTTTTTTCATAACGGCGGAGTGCATCACATGTCCATCAGCAGCAAGAAACTCTCAGAAAAACAGCATGAGCAGGTCCTTTCCGAACCGGAGCTTTTTACCGACCGGGAGATCCCCCAGGAATCCTTTGAGCGAAAGCTGGGACTGATCGGACAGTATCGGACGGATGCCTACGGAGTCCTTTGCTTTTACGGTATCGGCGGGATCGGCAAGACCTCTTTGATGAACAAGCTGATCCGGCTGATGGACCACTCGGTGGATCCGATCCTGGCCGGCGGTGTGGACGGGTACCACGCCAAATTCGATTTCGGCGCGGAGGGGATTGAAAAGGACAAGATGACGATGCTCACCAGCATTCGCAATCAGCTGGTGGATGCGGACCCGCGTTTTCGGTTTGTGCTCTTTGACGCCGCCAGGCTGTTTTATCTGAAGAAGCTGGGGGTGGATGTGGACTCGGACCGGGAGATGTCCTTTGTACTGGAAAAAAATGTCTGGCTCAAATCCGCCGTGAGCGCCCTGGGGATGGTCCCCGTGGTGGGATGGGTCTCCAGCGCCGCCCAGGCCATCGATGCCATCATCGCCGGCATTGGGGAGAAGGTGGAGGAGAACAACAAAAAGTACAAGGCGCGTCTGAAATCCATCAGCGCCATGGAGCCCTCGGAGCTCATCAAAAGTCTTCATGTCTTTTTTGCCGAGGATCTTCGGATCAACGTTTCCACCCATATCGAAAAACCCATCGTCGTCTTTCTGGATACTTACGAGAAATTCGTGGACAGTCTGGAGAGCGATGCACTGCGGATCGATATCGATCACTGGCTGCGAAAGGGAGAGAAGAGTCTGATCCAGAGCGTGCCGGGGGTGCTCTGGGTGATCATGGGCAGAGAGAAGCTGGACTGGCGGGAGGATGACGGCCGAAACTGGGATGAGGAATTTGCGCCGGAGCCGGAGCTTCTTTCGGAGGAAGAAAAATGCCTGCAGGCGGAAAATGATCTGGAGCAGCATCTTCTGGGGGATCTGAGCGAGAAGGATGCCCTGGTCTTTTTTGAAAAGGCGGGGATAAAGGACCGGGATCTAAGCAGAAAGCTTTTCCGGCTCACCAACGGAACGCCTCTGTATATGGATATCTGTGTCCGGCATTATTACGACCTGGGTCAGGAGGCAGCGGATCCGGATTCCTTCGGGAGCGACCTGGATGAGCTCATCAACAGATATCTGAAAAATATGCCGCCGCATTTCCGGCAGATGCTCTGTGTGATGTCCGTTCTGGAAAAATGGAACGACGGATCCTTCCATGAGGTGGTGGGACGGATGGAGCAGCGGGAATGGTTTACCCAGGCCAGATATGAAGAATTCCTGCGACATTCCTTCATCATCCGGAACGCGGCGGGGGAGTGTTATGTACATGAAACCGTGCGCACGGCCTGTGTGCAGAGTGTTCATCCGCAGCTGGCCATGCAGATCCACAGGGCAGCACTCCATGGCGGCGGGGATTTTGAACTGACCCACCATTCGGTCTATCCGGGCTGCTCCTACGGGGATGCCCTGCAGTGCTGGGATCAGATCCGGGATGCGCTGGCGGAAAACTACAGACTGGGGAAGTATGAGAATAATATCATCCTGCTGGAGGATCTCTACAGAAGGGTGAAGGAGGTCTTCCCGGATTCCGGGTACCGGTATGCCGTGGGCTGCAGGCTGGCCTACTGGCTGTCCAAGGACGGAAAGCTTTCCAATGCCCTGGAGTTTCTGGAGACAGAGTGCAGCGCTTCCATGACGGGGATCCCCGGGATGGCATGTGAATGCTGCGAGAAACTGATCCTCCTGTGTGCACAGACGGACAGGGTCCTTCTGTACGCCGCTCTGGAGGGCAGACGGGAGGAAGCCCTGCGGCTGGGACTGGTGACATACCGGGATCTGAAGGAACTGGCAGGCGAAAACGACCGCCGTACCCTGGAGTGCCTCGGGGGGATCGGGGAGGTCTATGCCGCCATGGGAGATTATGAAAAATCCAGAAAGATCGAACGGGCTGTCTATCTGAAGCGCAAGGATATTCTGGGAGAGAAGCATCCGGATACCATCAGCAGTCTGCAGAGCTTTGCGGATGCGGATTTTCAGCTGCGGGGAGAGAAAAAGAGTCTGGAAAAGGTCTATGAGATGCAAAAGGAGGTGCTGGGGGAGGATCATCCGGAGACCATCCGCACCTTCCGGAAATACTTTGCCGTGAACTCCAATCAGGGAGAACAGCAAAAATCCCAGGCCATGGATCTGGACCCGGAGCGCGTAAAGGATCTGCGGGGAGAAAAGGGATCCGGCAGCAACAAATAGCGGTCTCTACCCCAGATGGAAGACCCCGATGAGAAAGATCCAGGAGAGTCCGTAATAGGTGAGGATCGCCACCAGGTCGTTCACGGTGGTGATGAGAGGACCGGATGCCACGGCAGGGTCCACCTTCAGAGAGTGGAAAAACATGGGGACCACGGTCCCCACCAGACTGGAGATGAGCATGGCCAGCATAAGGGCTGCACCCACGCACCCCGCGATGAGATAGGAGTAGGTCCAGGCCCCGCCCTTCAGGAAATGGATATAGAGGCCGATGGACGTGAAGGTGATGGCCCCCAGTACCAGCCCGTTGCAAAGGCCCACCTTCATCTCCTTAAAGGCCAGCTTCAGCTTCTGACGGGCACTCAGCTCCTCATCCATGAGGACGCGGTTGGTGACGGCCAGACTCTGGGTACCTGCGTTTCCGGCCATTCCCAGGATCAGGGACTGGAAGCTGACGATGACGGGAAGGACAGCCACCACGGCCTCAAAGATCCCCACCACGGAGGAGATCATCACGCCGAGCACC
>JAFYFY010000083.1 GCA_017543485.1 Lachnospiraceae bacterium
CGCTTTAAGGCCATGCACAGAAACACCAGGCTCCCGGCGATAAAGAGCAGGAAGGCCACGCCGGAGGGGTTTTTGAAGGTGCAAAAGGCGTAGAGGATGGCATAGACCAGGGTGGCGGGACCGAAGAAGGAAAACTGGGCCTTCATCCGCTTCGTCTCTTCTGTATCGGGGACAGGAGGCCGCTGGGGTGGCTGCCCGTAGGGGGGCATCCCCGGCTGAGGAGACTGTCCGTAGGGGGATGTCGACTGCATCTGCGGCGTCTGGGTAAATCCGGGGGCGTCTGTCCGGGGCTGCGAGGTCTGTACATCCGCCGGTGCCTGCTGCGCAGTGGCAGGGATGCCGGCCGTCTCGTGGTATTCTTCGGGATTCATGGGAATCGCTCCTTTCGCTGATCTTTGCGAATCTGTCAAAGAAGATCCGCAGGGTCACTCCTTGGCCCGGTACTCCAGCAGGTCTCCCGGCTGGCACTCCAGTGCCTCGCAAAGCCTGGCCAGGGTGCTGACCTTGATGGCCTTGGCTTTTCCCGTCTTCAGGACGGACATGTTGGTAATGGTGATCCCGACCTTCTCCGCGAGCTCCGTCACACTCATCTTTCGCTTGGCCAGCATCACATCGATGTTAAAAATGATATCGCCTTCCATATTTTCCTCCGATGTTTCCGGTCATCAGATTGTCAGATCGCTCTGTTCCTGCAGCTCCGCCGCCTTCTGTACCAGGTGGGAGAGGACCCCCGCCGCCACGGCTACGGCCACTCCCGCAAAGACGACGAACAGGGAATAGAGCGCGATCCCCGGGTGACTCATACTCAGAAGCAGCAGGATCACATTTCCCAGGAAAAAGTATCCCGCATCCCCCGCCGCCAGCCAGGAGACCCATTTCAGTGCTGCCGCATTCTCGGAGCAAAAGGATCTGTCCCTTCCGATGTTGCCGGCGATCCTCCATCCAAAGACCAGGACGCCAAAGCAGGGGATCCCGCTGATCCAGATAAAGATCAGCCAGGGCCAGTAGCAGTAAGCAAATTCCGGATATCTGGATGCGATGCCAGCACCGTATCCCGGGATGAGGAGAAAGTAGATGATCAGTCCGCAGATCCCAACGCCGATCAGGATGATCTTCAGCCATCTGGCCAAAGCCTTTTGTTCCATGTCAGATACCTCCATTCTCTTTCCGATGTCGATTGAAGCGCGGCTATTTCTGTTATGTGGCAGTCGCCGGTTTGGCTACGAAAGGAGTGTACTGCGGTCACCATCGTTTGTCAACAAGAAATTATCGAGATACGATAAATTTTCGTTCCAAAACGCCCAAAAACCCTCTGACGGATTTGTAGCTGAATCCGTCGTGAAGGAGCCCGTGAAGGAGAGCTAAGACCTTTACACCGTCACTCGGTGGCGGAGCCAGCGTTTGCTCCGGGTCCGCCAGATAAAGATCACCCCCCGGATGGTCCAGTCCGCAAACATGCCGATCCACACCGCCATGGGCCCCATGCCCAGGACCCGGGCGCAGAAGATGCAAAGGGCGACTCTGCAGAGCCACATGGTCAGCATGCTCACGATCATGGAAAATCGCACATCTCCCGCAGCCCGCAGCCCGTAGGCCGGGGTGAAGGAGAAGGACCTGGTGAGGGGCTTTACGATGGTGATCCAGTCCAGCATATAGAGGAACAGGTCCTTGGACTCCTGACTCATGCCCATGAGCCCCGTGAGAGGGAAGGCGATGCCGTAGGTGACGAGACAGCTCACCGTCACCACCCCGATGGACCAGAAGGTAAGCTTTTTCACATAATAGTAGGCCTCGTCCTTTCGGCCGGCCCCCAGGCAGTGCCCCACCACCGTCATCAGGCCGATGCCCACCCCGACACCTGCCACGCCGTTTAAGCTCTCGAAGATGTTGGCCATGGCCTGGGCTGCGATGGCCATGGTGCCCATGGCGGAGACCGTGGACTGGATCATGAGCTTTCCGAACTGGAAGCTGGAGTTTTCGATGCCGTTGGGGATCCCCATGCGCAGGATCATCCGGATGGCATGCTTCGCGGGGCGGATGGAGGCATAGTTTCGGATATGGAGCAGGAGCTTTTCGTTTCGAAGAAGGAGCAGCAGCGCTGCCGCGTTGACGATCCGGGAGAGGGTGGTGGCCACCGCAGCCCCCGCTACGCCCCAGCCAAACAAATAGATGAACAGGGCGTTACAGCCGATGTTTAAGATGTTGCAGAACAGGGAGGCCAGCATGGGGGTCCGGGAATCCTCCTGGGCCCGGAAGATGGCGCCTCCCGCGCTGGAGAGGGATACTCCGGGATAGGACAGGAGGGTGATGAGGAAATAGACCCCGGAGGCCTCCATCACCGCGGGCTCCACCTGTCCGAAGATCAGACGAAGAAGGGGCATACGAAAGGCCAGACCGAAGCCGGTGAGGACCAGCGCGATCCCGGCAGCCACCAGCATCAGCTGCTTTGCGGCTTCCTGTGCCTCCTTCGGCTTTTGCTGCCCCAGGTAATTGGAGCAGATGATGACGCCCCCCGTAGCCAGTGCCGCCAGTGCCTGCAGGACCAGCACATTGACAGAGTCCACCAAAGCGACGGCGGACAGTGCCTCCGGTCCCACACTGCTGACCATCATACTGTCCGCCATCCCCATAAAGGAATTCAGAAGCTGCTCCGCCATAATGGGCAGCAGCAGCTTCCAAAGCACTTTATTGGAGAACAGATGCTCTCCCTTATCCATACATCACTACCTCTACTTTACTCTTAGCCGGCGCATTGTCCGGATTCTCACAGGTCACCGGATGCTCCAGCAGGATCTCGTGTGCGTTTTTGCCGATCTGGACCGCAAAGCTCCCGGGTGCCATCAGGTATGCGTTTTTGTCGCATTCCCAGTAGGAAAAGGCTCTCTCATCCAGGGTAAAGCGGACCTCCTTTTCCTCTCCGGGCTGCAGGCAGACCTTGTCAAAGCCCTTTAACTCCCGGACGGGACGGAGCACTTCACATTTTCTGCAGCCCACGTAGAGCTGCACCACCTCCGCGGCGGCGACGGATCCTGTGTTCTTCACCCGGACGCTCACCTCCAGGGTCTCCCCGGGCCGCAGCACCTCCCGGCTCACCTTCAGATCCGAATAGGAGAAGGTGCTGTAGGAGAGGCCGTATCCGAACGGATACCGTACCGGCATCTTCTTGGTCTCATAATAGCGGTATCCCACATATACCCCTTCCCGGTATTCCACCTTGGCACCGGTGCCGGTGTAGAAGAGATAGGAGGGATTGTCCTCCAGCCGGAAGGGAAAGCTCTCCGGCAGGCGTCCGCTGGGAGATACCTTTCCGGTGAGGAGATCAGCTGCCGCCTCCCCCACGGCCTCGCCTCCCAGATACAGTTCCAGGATCCCCTTCACATCCTCCGCCCAGGGGAGCTCTACGGGGCTTCCGTTCTGCAGTACCACCACGGCATTTGGCTGCACCTTCAGAATCTCCCGGATCAGAGCGTTCTGATCATCCGGCAGGCACATCTCGTCCCGGTCGTCCCCTTCCGTCTCCATATCCTCCGGCAGTCCCGCAAAGATCAGGACCGTATCCGCATCCTTTGCCAGGGCGACAGCCTCTTTGATCAGCGCCTCGTCCGGGGCGTAATCCGCCGCAAAGACTCTGGTGGTCTCAAAATCCGCGGAGGTGAGGCTCCGTCTGGTGGTGATCTTCGGATATCCGTCCGCGTAGGTCAGTTCCAGCTCTCCCAGCGCTTCCAGAGCCTCGTAGGGAGTACTGACCCTGATGGCGCAGACATGGGAGCTTCCCCCGCCCTGGTAGCGGGGCTCTTTGGCCAGACATCCGATGACGGCCACCCGGCTCCCTTTCTTCAGAGGCAGGATCCCGTCCTCGTTTTTCAAAAGCACCGCAGACTGTTCCTCGGCGATGCGGACTGCCTCATGCTCTGCTTCGTAGTCGATCTTGGCACCTTCCCGGTGCTGCTCCAGTCCGTCATAGACCATCTGCAGGATCTGCTCACAGGCTTCGTCCACCCGGGCTTCCTCCAGCACACCCGCCTGCACTGCGGTGACGATCTCATGGTCTGTCTTCGGCTCCCCGGGCATGGTGAGGGCACAGCCCGCGCCTACGGCCTTCTGTCTGTTGTGGGTGGCGCCCCAGTCACTCATGACACATCCGTCATATCCCCACTCCCCACGGAGGAGATCCACCAGACGGTCTCTGCTCTCGGTGGCATAGGTGCCGTTGATCTTGTTATAGGAAGCCATGACCGCCATGGGCTTTGCTTTCTTCACCACGGTCTCGAAGGCCGGCAGGTAGATATCCCGCAGAGTCCGCTCGTCCACTTCGGAGGAGTTCCAGTAGCGCCTCTTTTCCTGGGAGTTTGCGAGATAGTGCTTTACGCAGGCACCCACGCCCTCGCTCTGCACGCCCTGCACATAGGCTGCCCCCAGTTCTCCCGCCAGATACGGATCCTCGGAGAGGTATTCGAAATTCCGGCCGCAAAGAGGGCTTCTCTTGATATTCACACCGGGGCCCAACACGCAGTGCACATCCCGCACCTGAGATTCCCGTCCCAGCCAGCCGGCGGTCTCCCGCAGAAGCTCTCTGTCCCAGCTGGCAGCCATGGCACACTCCGAGGGAAAACTCACCGCCGGCAGACTGTCGTTGATGTCCGGCTTCTCCGCGTAGTTTTCCTGTTTCCGCAGTCCGTGAGGGCCGTCGCTCATCCACATCTGCGGGATCCCGAGGCGCTCCACCGCCTTTGTCTTCCAGGGTCCGTCGCCGGAGCACAGGCCGGCCTTTTCCTCCAGGGTCATCTGCGATACCAGCTGTCTGATCTTTTCCTTTTCCATAAAAGTTCCTTTCTGAATGCTTATGCAGTGCAGGTTCATAAATATAATCCTTTCGGTTGTCGTAGGCGGAAACCCACTGCCCTTGGGCGGTGGGAGGAGCCTTGTAAATTCGTAGCTATTAACCTTGGTTCTCGATATATTTTTGTATAGTTGCTGAGGATACTTCGCCTGTACTGCAAGCAAAATAACCATCTGACCAAAATATCTTATGCTTCCAGTAACACTTAGCATTCTGTTATCAATTTTAACGTCGTAGCCTGCATCTTGCAAAGCTTTGATTATTATGTATTTAACTTGGTTTTCCGTGTAAATTCGCCTTACAAATAATTGATTTTCACTAATAAATATTATATTATATATTTAGTGAAATAACAACGAGGTACACTATGGAACAGATGACAGTTACAGCTAAAATTCAGATATCTGTTAATGCAGACAGTAAGGTTTTTCTTGATGAAACCATGTCTGTTTATTCTGATGCCTGTAATTATGTATCTGACTATGTGTTCCGCACTCA
>JAFYFY010000084.1 GCA_017543485.1 Lachnospiraceae bacterium
GCATAGATGGCATCCAGATCGATCACCTTTTTGTCCACCAGACGCAGGAAGGCATCCAGGGCTTCGGGGTCAAACTGGGTCCCTCTGCCGCGCTTCATCTCGTTCATAACATAATCCGTATCCATGTGATTGCGGTAGACACGGTTGGAGGTCATGGCGTCAAAGGTATCCGCCACACTGATGATCCGGGCATAGATCGGGATCTCTGCCCCTTTGAGTCCCTCGGGATAGCCTTTTCCGTCGTAGCGCTCATGGTGATACTTCGTGCCGTCCAGCACGTGATCCACCAGAGTAAAGTCCTTCAGGATCTCCGATCCGCGTATGACATGGGACTTCATCTTTGCATATTCCTCATCCGTCAGGCGCCCCACCTTGTTCAGCACGCTGTCCGGAATGGCGATCTTCCCGATGTCGTGCATCTGGGCTGTCTTTCGCAGGTTGGAGAGGAAGCTCCCTCTCTGCCACCACTTAAAGCAGTTCATCTCCTGTGCGATGAGCACCGAATACTCCGCTACCCGCAGAGAGTGCTGGTGTGTACGCACATCCTTCGCATCGACTGCGTTGGCGATGGCCATCACCGTCTCATTGGCCATATCCATTTTGATCTGCTGCTGGTTCAGCTGTCTCTGGACGATGAGCCAGGTAAACCAGATCAGGATGGAGGACAGGATCACCAGCATATAGAACCGGAATCCCCGCTGCTCATAGAACTCGCCTTCCTTGATGAGTTCGAAGGTCCGCTCCTCCAGAACCCGGTCTCCCGCACTGTCCAGGATCGCCAGATGGAAGGTGTAATCTCCCGCCGGCAGATTGACATAGAAGATGTTGTTCAGACTCCCCTGGGGCAGGATGGTCCACTGTTTGTCATACCCCTCCAGGAAATATCCCACGTTGGGCTCCTGAATGGTGTAGTTCAGGATCTCCGGGCTCAGCTCCACGCGGCTCACCCCCTGTCCCACGGTGATGACTCCCGTCCGGTCCAGAGGCTGGGAAAACCCGTCGAGACGCACACTGGCCAGCTGCATCCGGTAGGAACGCACCTCGCTGTCGTATTTTTCCACATCGATGATGTAGACGCCGGTATCGCAGGGAAGGAAAAGTTCTCCTTTTCCGTCGTAATAGTTCCAGGAGTTGGCCGTAAGCGACGTTCCCAGGCCGCGTCTGGCATCCAGAAGCTCCCAGGCGATGTCTCCCCCCGCCACCAGCTCGTCCCGCTCCACCACATAGATCCCGGCGCTGGACATGACAAAGAGGGTATCCTCATCCTTTACCCAGATATCGTAATTGTTGAAGTAGGGGAACTTATCCAGCACCCGGATGTTCCCTTCCGGTTCCAGATAGCAGAGACTGTTGCTGGTGACCACAAACACGCCCTCGGACTTGGGATCCTTCACCGTGCGCAGGATGACACCGCTGCTGAGGCCGTCCTCCACATTCATCAGATCCTCCACCTCGCCGTCCCTTAAGATGGCAATGCCGTCCCCGTCGGTCCCGGCCAGGATGCTTCCGTCCGACCGCTCGGTCAGGGTCAGGATCATGGAATTGATCAGGCCATCCTCATTCCGGATGGTCCGCTGGATCTGATGATCCCGGATATAGCTGATGCCGGTATCCCCTGCTGCCAGGATGGTCCCGTCGGAGAGCCCCGTCACGATCCGGGCGCGGTTTCCGAAGCTTCCGCTCTCCGCGTTGTAGGCCCAGGACTGTCCGTCCGGCGCGTATTCTATCAGACCGCTTCCGTAGGTACACACCCACAGATGATCCTCTCCATCCACATACATGCACCGGATCCGCCTGCCGGCGAGCTCCTTTGTCAGAGCGTTTTCCACCCGGCTCCGGCAGTCTTGGTCCACCACATCCAGCCCGTTGTCCGTCCCGATGTAGAAGCAGTCCTGCCAGGAGACGATGGCATTGACCACCTGTCTGTCCATGCCGACGGAGCCGTAGACATCCTTGAAGGGGGATTTTGCCAGCCGCAGAAGCCCCAGTCTGGAGGAGGTGAACCACAGATTGCCCTGGTAGTCGTAGAGCATGTTGTCGATGGAATTGTCAAACTCGTTGGTGTTGACCCGGTGATACCCTTCCGCATCCATGTAGGAGACACCGCTGTCCGTGGAGATAAAAAGGGTCCCGTCCTGCAGGAAGTTCAGATTGTTGATGCTCTTCACATCCTCACAGGTCACTACGTTCAGGGAACGGAACCGCTCTCCCACGATGCTGTAGCTGTAGATGTGATTGGTGGTGGTGCCCACCATCAACGTTCCGTCCGGTGCGAAGGAGCAGCTTTTAAACTCTTCGCTCTCACCGGGAAGGGAAATGGTATCCAGGATCTCTCCCCCCTTTAACAGGAACATCCGCCCGTCGGTGGAGATGGTGGCCACATGCCCGGATTCATCCGCCGTGATGCTGTCCGCGTAGTTGACCTCCTGCAGGGTATTGGCGGCCTTCAGACCGTTGTTCATCATCAGGACCTGCATACTGGAGGTGGTGCCCGCATAATAGTACCCATCCGTAGCCCGGATGATGCAGCGCACGGAATTGGAGGGAAGGCCGTCCGTCTGGTCCATGACATTCACCACCTTCTCCCGGATCACGATGGAAAAGCCGTTGTCGTTGGTGCCGATCCACAGCCGCCCCTCTTCATCCACAAAGAGGCAGTTGACATTCTTTACGGATTCGTATCCGTCCACCCATCGAAATTCCCGTCCGTTGTAGCGGTAGAGTCCCGCATAAGTACCGATCCACAGCACGCCGTCGCTGGTCTGTGCGATGTCGTTGGCCTCGCCGCAGGGCAGACCGTTGTTGCTGCTGTAGATGCTCTGGACATAGTCGTTGTAGTCCGTGGTCTCCCCGGAAGCTGCCGCCCGGGACCGCATGGGGATCAGGAGGGAAAAGGCCAGTAGCAGGCAAAGGGCCGCGCCTGCGGCATTTCCCTGCCGGATGACTTCCTCCCGGTTCCGGTTTTTCTGGATGCGGCGGATCATGATCACAATATACACCGCCGCGATGGTCAGCACCTTGTCGGCAAATTCGATGGCCAGCTGTCCTAAGATGGCGCACAGGATCATGGGCCAGTTTCTGGCTAGCAGATAGTCGATGACGCCGTCCCCCCATTTATTCCCGGTCATTCCGTCGTGCACCACCAGGTTCAAGGGAACGGACACCGCCAGCGCGGTGAGCATCACCAGGGAAGCAGCCTTCATAAAACCGTAAAACCGGTCAAACCACCGGTACTTTGCAGCCATGCCCACGATGAGTCCCAGTGCGACACTGGTGATGGCATAGGCGATGGACATGCTGTTCACCACGCTGTAGGCCAGGTTTCCCGTCAGCCCCACCAAAGCGCCGCACACCGGCCCTCCCACGTAGGCGCACAGCGAGGTGCCGAAGGAATCCGCCCACAGAGGAAGCTCCAGCTGCACCGCCAGGATCTTCCCCCCGATGTTCATGCACACGCATGCCGCCACAAACAACACGATCTTCCAGGTTTTCCACTTTTTCATCTCAATTGCTCCCCCGCATCCTGTCCGTTCCGGACACCTTACAGATAAGCGATGGTAAAATGCAGTTCTCCTCTGCCGTCGATCTCCATGATGACGTAGGACGGGCGCCGTCCCTCCTGTCTCGGATAGGACAAAGACCCTGGGTTGACGGAGATCACATCCTGCCCGTAGCTGACCTCGGGCTTGTGGGTGTGTCCGTACATCACGATCTGTGCGTCCCGAAGTGCAGCCTCCTGCCGGATATATTCCGGGGACATGGATACATAGTAATGATGCCCGTGGGTCAGCCAGACCCGGTATCCCCCCAGGGTAAAATCCAGTTCTCTGGGCAGGGAGGAAAAGTAGTCATTATTCCCTGCCACCATATAGAGCGGGCATTTTACGCTATCCCTGATCTCCTGTTCTCCTCCCTCCAGATCGCCGCAGTGGACGATGGCGTCGGGAGTGTGCAGCTCCAGGACACGGTGAAAATTCGCATTGTGCCCGTGCGTATCGCTGACGATGATCACCTTCATAGACGGCTCAGCTCCTCCCTCATCAGCCGGAGGGCTCTGCCTCTGTGACTGATCTCGTTCTTCTCCTCTTCCGGGATTTCCGCGGTGGTGCAGCCCAGCTCCGGCACGTAAAAGATGGGATCGTATCCGAATCCGTGCTCTCCCCGCTCGGCATATCCGATGCGCCCCTCGATGACTCCCCGGACCACCTTCTCCCTGCCGTCCGGCAGGACTGCTGCGATGGCGCAGACAAACCGCGCCGTCCGCTTTTCGTCCGGAACGCCCTCCAGGCGCTCGATGATGTTGGCATTTTTCACGCTGTAGGGAGTCTCGGTGCCCAGATACCTGGCAGAATAGATCCCGGGCTCTCCTCCCAGGGCATCCACCACCAGCCCCGAATCATCCGCCAGGACGATATCTCCCGGCAGGAGCTTTGCGGCAGCCCTGGCCTTGATCAGCGCGTTTTCCTCAAAGGTCTCGCCGTTTTCCTCCGCGTCGATGTTCGCACCGGCTTCCTTCATGGACAGAATCTCATATCCCGTGCCCTCCATGATCATCCGGATCTCTCTCATTTTTCCCTGATTGCCCGTGGCAAAGATTAGTCTGCTCATTTTGCAAGTTCCTCCGCTGCCTCTTTGACGGCCGCTGCGATCCCCGCCGCCAGTTTGTCCTGATAGTCCTCATTTTCCAGAAGTGCCAGCTCCTGCGGGTTGCTGACAAAGCCCAGATACGCCTCCGCGCTCACCAGCTCCAGATCCCAGAGGATGCTGCCCGGCTCCGCCTGTTCGATGGAGAGCCCTCTGTCGTCCGCCGAAAGAGCCAGGCACCGGACCAGGCTCTCGGACAGCCGGACATTCCCGTAGTCCGGCATGAAATACCGGGAGTTGTAGGCCGCCCGGATCCCGTACACCGACGGATCCGCAGATCTGCTCACGTCCACGCGGATGTACAGATCCGCTCCCGTCTCGGAGAGAAGGGCTTTTCGCTCCTCCGGGTCCTGGGCGTGGGTATCGGTCCGGGTCAGGTAGATCCGGATCCCCTCCGCCGCTGCCAGCTCCGCCGCCTTTCGGGAGACGGCCAGGGCGATCTCATTGTCTTCCGCCGGATCCAGGATCACCCGAAAATCATACGCCTCCCGGGGGGATGTCACGGAGATCTCCATGACGTGCCCGTTGATCATGGTCCGGTATTCATACAGTGCGGACATCTCAAAGCTCATATCCACGGCTTCCGCACCGCTTACGCACCGCACATCCCGGAGCATGGACAGGTCTCCGCTGATCTCGTTTTGCTGGAAAAAATCGTCCTGGGCATAACGGATCCGGATGTGGAGGATCCGGTCCAGGTAGAGGTTCTCCACCGTCACGTCCTCGGCTCCGATCTTTTCCGGCAGCGGGATCCGAATCACCCGGTCGGAGGCGGTATTTCGAAGGAGGGGGATAAATCCCGTCCCCCGGATCCCCGTCACCTCGTCCGTGGCCCGGGCGCTTCCTCCTGCATCGGAGATCACCACCTTCTTTGTCAGAGACGCATACAGAAGGGCCGCAAAACAGATGGCAAAGAGAAATCCCCAGACGATCATGGTCCAGGTCCAGTTGTCTCTGGGGAAGTCCCCATCCCGCACCGCCGGGTTTTTCTCCCGCTCCAGCGCGGGGATCCTCCCCGCTGTTCTCGTCAGGGTCATGGCTGTTTACTCTTCGGCGGCTTCGGACCCGGGAACTGATAAAAGTAGGTCTTCATCATGCCGTTGTAGATCTTTCTGTTTTTCGCGGCCTTCCGGCCGATGGCTTCCTGGGCCTGCTCATAGGAGGTGATGACATAGAGACTCCAACTGTCTAACGCGGCAAACCGCTCTCCCAGAGTTTCGTACAGTCCCCGGATCTCATCCTGTTCCCCGATGCGCTCGCCGTAGGGCGGGTTGGTGATGAGGAACCCGTATTTTTTCGCATGTCGCAGCTCCGCCACGCTCCGCCTCTGAAAATGGATCAGATGGTCCACTCCAGCGGCCTGAGCGTTTTTCCGGGAGATCTGCACCATCTCGTCGTCGATGTCATAGCCCTGGATATCCGTCCGGACGGACAGATCCGCCAGATCGTCCGCTTCCTCGCAGGCATCCTGCCAGAAGCTCCCCGGGACGATGCCGCCCCATTTCATGGCCAGAAACTCTCTGTGTCTCCCGGGTGCCAGATTCGCCGCCATCATGGCTGCTTCGATGGGAAAGGTGCCGCTGCCGCAGAAAGGATCCACCAGGATCCGGTCCCCCTTCCAGGGCGTCAGCAGGATGAGGCCTGCTGCCAGGTTTTCCGCGATGGGTGCCTTGGCCGTCAGTTTCCGGTACCCCCGCTTGTGCAGGGACTCTCCCGTGGTATCCAGGCACACGCTCACCTCGTCCTTGTGCAGGAAAACCCGCACCGGGTAGTCCGCACCGTCCTCGGGAAACCATTCGATGCCATAGGCGCTCTTCATCCGCTCCGCCATGGCTTTTTTCATGACGGACTGGATGTCCGAGGGACTAAAGAGCTTCGAACCCACGCTGGCCGCCTTGGCCACCCAGAATCTGGCATCCTTCGGCAGATAGTCCTCCCAGGGGATGGCCTTCGTCCCCTGAAACAGGTCCTCGAAGCTCTCCGCATGGAACCGCCCCGCCTCCAGCAGGATCCGCTCCGCGGTCCGGGAAAAGAGGTTTACCCGGGCGATGGCCTCCTCGTCCCCGATAAAGGCCACCCGGCCGTCCGTCACCTCTTCCGTCTCGTATCCCAGATCCGTGATCTCTCTTTTCAGCACCGACTCCATGCCGAAATGACAAGGAGCGATGAGGGTGAATGTCTTTTTCATTTTCCTTCGATAAATCCTTCTCCGAAGACCTCGCTGGTCTCGGTCACCATCACAAAGCTTCCTTCATCCACTTCATGCGCCGCCTCCGTGATGGAATATGCCTGGGATTTGGAGCAGGCACAGAGGATGACCTGCCGCTCCTCTCCGGTGTAGCTGCCGATGGCCCGGATCACCGTGGAGCCTCTGTCCGTCATCTCGCTGATGCGCTTTGCCACCTCCTGGCATCTGTTGGTGATGATGATCACCAGCTTCCCCGCTCCCACGCCGTAGAGGATCTTATCCAGCACCAGAGACGCCGAGAAGGAGCAGATGAGGCCGTAGAGCACCGCGTCCGCATCCCCGAAGGCCGGCCAGCCCAGCAATATCACCAGAAAATCCGAGATCATGGTGACGATCCCGAAGGAGAAATGGGGATGGCGCACCTTGATGGTCATGATGAGAAAATCCATGCCGCCGGAGCTGGACCCTCTCATGTAAAAGAAGGCCATGCCGGCTCCCATGAGCAGGCCGGAATACAGCGCCGCCATCATGGGGCTCCCCGTATAGGCCGGTGTCATGGGAAAGAGGATATCCAGAAAGACGGTACAGATCACCATGCTCCGGGCGGTCTTGGCCAGGAATTTCCACCCCACCACCTTCCAGCTGATGAGGACCAGCGGGATGTTCATCACCAGCGTCATGGTACCGATGGGCAGGTTCCAGAGATGATTGATGATCAGGGCCAGTCCGGAGATCCCGCCGGTGGAGAAGTTCGCCATCTTCGCAAAGGTATAGATCCCCATGGCATACAAAAATCCGCCGATGATGTCGCACAGCAGATCGATCCAGAACCTCTTCCAGTCATGTTTTTTGGTCAGTTCCCGTTGTTTTCTTTTTTCGCTCCGAAGGGCCTTTTTTGCCTCCTTCGCAGCCTTTCTTGCCTGTTTTTTTGCTACTGCCGCCTCTTTCCGGGCGGCCTTTTCCATTGTTTTCCGTTCTGTTTTTGTCATTCGTTTGATGCGTGCTCTGCCTCCCAGCGCCCATAGGGGCAGTCCTGGTTTTTCCGAAGCGCCCGGACCTCCACATAGCAGCCGCAGGCGCGGCACATGCCTTCGGCGAGTCTCTCACAGGCGCGGCAAAGCTCCAGTCTCCTGTCATATTCCTGCTGCGGACTTCTGTCCTCCTCCGGGATGGCATCCATGGCGTTTTTCAGGCTCACGTAAAAGGACTCGCCCTCCATCAGATCCCGGATCAGACATTTCCTGCAGTATCTTACTCTTCCTTCCGTCTCTCCCACGGCTAGCGGCCCTTTTTGTCATTGACGTCCAGGATGACTCCCACCAGACCGCCGGCGATGACACCGATGGCGGTGCCGACCCAAAGGTTGGCGATGCTCAGACCGATGAGGAATCCGGCGCAGAACCCCACCATGATGTACAGCCCGGCCCAGGCGCTCTTCTGCCTTTTGACGGAATAATAGTCCTTTCCCCCTTTGTTTTCCCGGCAGACATACCCCGCCTTTTCCAGGGCGTGGACGCAGCGGTCGTTTTCATGATCGCACACGGCGTTCACCTCCCGGATATTCCGGAAGCGAAAGGCCCATCTGGCCATAAAGGCAAACACTTCCGTGCCATAGCCCAGGTTCCGGTAGTCCTGCTCCAGCTCCACCCGGACCGGCACCTCTCCGGCCATCTTGTCTCCCTCAAAGCTGAAGGTCCCGATGCGGGTCTCCTCCTCGTCCCGAAGGGAGATGGTCCATGCGGCGTTCCAGAGATTATCTTCATTCTCCGGCTGCAGGCTCAGATGCTCCGTCAGCAGGGGAAATTCCAGCTTACCCATAACAAAAACCCTCCATCCGATAAATCCTCTGTATAGCCTCAGGCCATACAGATTCATTTTATCAGATGAAGGGTCAAATGTCGCTAGTCTTTTCTATTTTCTCACAGGGCAGAACGCCCTTTTTTCAAAAGCTCCGTGCCGGGTCCTGGCCGCAGTGTCAGTCGTCGAACTCGATCTGAAGATTCCCCAGGCCGCACTTTAAGATAAACCAGTTGTCCGCGCCGTTGTTGGCCTGACGCTCCGCTCCGAAACCGGAGGTGTGAGTATCTCCCACCTTCACGTCACCGGCGGCGACGCTGATGCTGTAGTTGTGGTCCTTTTCGCTTCCCTCCAGCTCCATCTCCAGATTCCCCGCGCCCACTTCGGCCGTCAGGTTTCCGGTGACCCTGCCTTCAAGCTTCAGGTTGCCAAGGCCCACCTCCGCGTTCAGATCACCGACCTCGCAGTCCTCCAGCCTAAAATCCCCGGCCCCCACCCGAATGGTGAGATTCTGGGCCTGCAGGCCGTCCACGTCCACATCACCGGCGCCCACGGAAAATGATGCGTCCGTGAGCATGGTTCCGGAGGGCAGATGCAGGACGATCTCTCCTCCGTCCGTGATCACCCCCGTCTTTTCCCGCTGCGAGATGATCAGAACGCCCTTTTCCAGGGAATAGGTCATCCCCCGTGCATCCTCATACTCCAGGGAATAATCGCTGCCGCCGACTTCCACCTTCAGATCCGCCACGTCCACCAGTGCCTGAAGCTCTGTGATCCTGCCCTGCAGGGCGACGCTCCCTTCGCCTGCGGGAAGGTCCTCCGTTTCCGGAACGCCCTTTGCCTCGGTACTGCCGGTTTTGGCGATGACATTGTTTCTCACCCGGATGGCGGGTGCCACCAGGCTGTCGATAGAGACACCGCGCATCCCCACCAGATTTCCTTCCCGAAGCCATCCTACCAGATCCGCGCCGCCGCCGATGAGAAGGCCGGCCCCGCCGAAGACGCACCCCAAAAGGAGAAATGCCACAAACATGATGGAGATCGCAAGGGTACTTTTTTTCATCTCTTGATCCTCCCGTTCCAGGTATCACGGACCCATCCGGCCAGCTTTTTGATCCCGCTGACGCACCAGTGCAGGACCTGTTTGGCTCCCCTGGTTCCCAGCATCAGAAGACATGCCAGGGACAGGAGGAGAAACCCTGCACCCATCAGGGTCATGCTGCCCCCAAAGGATTCGGGGAGCTTGGCCAGCGCATTGATCCAGACCAGCACCGCAGCGATGATCA
>JAFYFY010000085.1 GCA_017543485.1 Lachnospiraceae bacterium
TACCCCAAGCATTCATAGGCCGGATCATAGTCAAAGGTCGCCGCCATCTCGTAGTATTTCAGGGCCAGATCGAACTGTCTGATCTCGTAATAATACCCACCCAGATACATCATATCTTCCGGCCGATGTCTTTTTTCGATGAGAAAACCCATTGCCTCCGTGAAAAGGAAAATCTCTTCTTCCGTAGGATTCTTGTTTTCATCAAACTTTCGTACCATCAGTTCGGCTTCCGCTATGGTCATGGCATGCTCCTTTCCCGTTATCCGCTTTTTTTTCATTTGGGAACTTTTCCCTTTTTCCTTTCCTTTCCATTTTCGCACGTTCCGAGTGCGATTATCCACCCTGCCACCAAAAACAGTTGTTCGGGCCATGACAATAATCCGTCTGATTTTTGATTTTTGATTTTTGCCCACGGAGCCGGACTGGCAGTCACCATGCCGGCGGTGTTCAAATATGTCATGAACCACAATGTGATGCGCTTCGCCCAGGTGGCAGTCCGGGTCTGGGGCTGCAGCATGGATTTCGAGCACTCTGAAGTGACTGCCCTGGAGGGTATCGAGGCATTTGCCAGGTTCCTCACCTCCCTGGGAATGCCGGCGAACTTCGAAGAGCTTGGGGCAAAGAAAGAGGATATCCCGACTCTGGTAAAGAACCTCTGCTGCGGAAACGGCCGGGAAGGGAGCATCTCCGGATTCGTCACCCTGACTCAGGAAGACTGCGAGAAGATCTACCGGATGATGCTGTAGATCCGGGCAAATCCCCGAAAGATACGGGAAAAGAACCTCAAAATTTCCGCAAAAAGGACCGCTCCCCGGAGCGGCCCTTTTTTGTCCGTCTGTCAGTTTCTCATGCAGGGCGTACCTGCTCATCTAAATTCCTCACTCCTCCGGCAGTCTCACCGGCAGCCTTCCTTCGCACTTTGCCTTCCCGAAAACGGCATACAGCGCTACGGTGATGCTGGTCCGTAGCGCCCCGTAGGTACATAACACCGCATCTGCTTCCGGATACAGAGCCGCCGCATAGGGAAGCTCCGCACATACCAGGACGGTTTTGCCTCCCGCCCGGTGAACCTGCTCCATCACCCGAGCCGTCGCAGGGTTCCTGCTGGGCTCCCCGGTGATCATCACCACCTGCCGCTTTCCTTCCGAAACAAGCCGCCTCACACCTTCCTCTGAATCGGATCCGTCATAGAGAACGGCCTGCAGCTGACCGGGCACAACTACGTTTTCCTGCTCCATCTGCCCTACGGCTTTCTCCGCAAGGGCAAGGAGACGTTCCTCCGAAGCCAGGATCAAAGTCCGCTCCCCCGTCCCGAAGGGAAGCACCCCATCGCCGCTTCGAACCAGGGTCAGCCCCCTCTGGGTCATATCCCATTCTTTTTTCCGATGTGCCTCGCATCCCACGATTCTTTTTGCTTCCGCGATCTGTTCTCCGTCCGATCTCAAAAGCGGCGCCCCCATGATCCCCTTTTGGTATTTCAGCCGCAGGATCCTGCGCACCGACTCATCCAGACGCTCTGCCGGGACCTCTCCCGTTTCCACTTTCTCCGACAGCTGCTCCAGATACGCCCGCATCCGGGGGAAGCTGTCAAAGGTCTCGTCCTGATGGAGATTGACCGGGATCAGCAGGATATCCGCCCCCGCCCGGATGGCCATGGAAGCAGCATCGATCTCGTCGAAATGGGCGGCGATGGCCCGCATGTCCAGCGCATCGGTGACGATGACCCCCTCAAATCCAAGTTCCTCCCGCAGGATCCCCGTCAGGATGGCTCGGGATAGGGTGGCAGGGAGATGCACCGCCCGGCCATCCGCCTTGGAGAGATAGGTCCCGGTTTCGATCTTCGGATACTGGATATGTGCCGTCATGACCAGATCCGCTCCGGCTTTGATCCCCTCCCGGAAAGGAATGAGTTCCGTTTCCGTCAGCTCCTCCGCCGTCAGTTCCGACAGGGGCAGGTGCGTGTGGCTGTCCTGTCCCACATTGCCATGCCCCGGAAAATGCTTCAGGCAGGCCGCGATGCCCTGATCCGCAAGACCCTCCAGGTATGCGGTGACATGCCGGGCAGCCACTGCCGGATCATCGGAAAAGGACCGGACCCCGATGATGGGATTCTTCGGATTGGAGTTCACATCCGCCACCGGCGCAAAATCCAGATGAAAGCCCAGGGCACGGATCTCCTCCCCGATCATCCCGGCGCATTCCCGGGTCAGGGCCGGATCCCCGGACGCGGCCAGCGCCATATTTCCCGGTCCCGGCACTGCAAAAGAAAACCGGTTTAGTTTCCCGCCTTCCTGATCCACGCAAAAAAGCATAGGGATCCCGCTCTCCGACTGCAAAGCCGCTCTCTGACAGTCCCGCAGGAGCATCACCGTCTGCTCCGGAGTTTCGATATTGTCCTCAAAGAGCAGGACGCCGCCGAAACCGCATTCCGCAAACAACTCCCGGTAGGCCGGGGGCAGCCGGTCTTCTTTTAAGTTCCGTCCCATATCGGAGCGCAGGGAGACGATCATCATCTGCGCAAGCTTTTGTCTGGTGGACATTCCGGAGAGGATCTCCGAGATCCGCTCTTCCATCTGTTCCTTTTGCATGTTTTCCGAAAACCTCTTTTATTTCTTTCTGTAAAGAGAGAGCAGTTCTCCCCGATTGCCGCATTCTGTTTTCCGAAGGATGTTTTTCACATGGAATTTGACGGTACTTTCCGAAATATACAGTCTTTCCGCGATCTCCGCGTTGGTCTTTCCCTCCAGGACCTGTTCGAACACCTCGGATTCTCTTCTGGAAAATCCGAATCGCTCCCCGAAAAGCTCCGGAACGGCGTCCTCTCCGGCGGTTTCCCCGTGCCCGTATACGATGGGCAGGATCCTCAACGCCAGGAGCGAGGTGGCAAAAAAACCCACCAGTGCACAGAGCATCACGGGAACCATATGCTCTCCGAAAAAGATCCCAAGGCCGGTACCGGTCGCATCCCCCAGCCGGCCGGCCAACAGTCCCAGGGGGGCCAGGTACAGATATCTTTCCTCGGTACCGGTCAGATCCTGAAAGAGCAATACGCGGAATACGGTATAGATCCCCTTCGGCAGGTATGCCAGGATCAGGAGCAGAGTCAGATCTCCCCAGTTTTCATGCATCACAAACATGGCAAAGGGCAGGATCAGTCCCAGTACGGAAATGATCGCCCCGGCTTTGCGGCTCCGATCATTCAGCAGCCCCGCGATGAGAAGACTGATCGCATAAAAGGCACGGGTATAGGCCCAGGGGACGGTATCGTTCAGCACATCCTTCATGGGCATCAGGTCCCCCAAAGCCACGGTCAGACTGAGGAAAAAGACCAGGAACAGGGCCTGCCATAAAAAACACCTGTCATGTTTTGGCTCCGCCGGGATCTCCTGCAGCTCTGACGCTCCCTCCGGCGCATCCTTCGCACTCTCATCCCGCTCCAGAACCAGAAGCAGGATGATGGAGAGGATCGCGGCTGCCGCGTAGACGGCCAGCGCTCCGCTACTCTGAATGAAGCTGCCTCCCAGAAGTGACAGTCCCCAGCTTCCCAGACTTCCCATGGCGTATCCGACACCGAACACCAGCCCGCGGCATCTGTCCGGGACCATTTTGGCCAGCATCAGAAGAAAGATACCGCTTGTTATTCCAATCATCAGATTCATGAACAGTCCCGCACCCAGTTTCAGCGGAAACCGATTGGCCATGACGGAGACGCACAGGGCAGCCAGATGAAGCCCGAACCATAACGCTTGTTTTTCCATATCAAAGCACCTGAGGCCCTTCCGGATCCCCAGAAAACAGAAAAAGAGTCCGCCGGCCTGCATCAAATATCCCACCACGCCCCCGTAAAAGAGGACACCGGTGGCCGGCAGGTACGGATCCATCCCGTAGGTCCAGGTCATAAATCCTGATCCGCCCCAGAAAAAGGAGCTGGCGATCAAAAGACAGGTCAGAACGGCCCGGTAGATTTCTGCTTTATCAAAGGTACGCTTCAACGTCAATGGTATCACCATCCTCCTGTTCTTTCCGTTTTCCTGTCACAAAGTGATACTAACACAAATCCCGGCAAAAGCATAATGGCATTCAGGAGGAAAAGCAGGAGAAAAGCCCCATTCTGTCAGGGTTTGGTACCCACCTATCCCAAAACTATCCCTGTCCAAAAGCCCATCCCATCCCCCGGGATAGTTTGCACCGGCTGGGTGCCGGCGTAGGATGGATATACTAAAAAAAATGAGGAGGTTCTTATGAGCAACAGGAAAACAAACCCCGGCCTTTTGAAAAAACGATTTCGAAAAGTCTCTCTGTCCCTTCTGAGCGTGGGCGCTCTTCTCGCAGGACTGATCGGACCGGTCTCTCCCGCAACTGCTGCAGCACCCCTTCCTACCATCGTGCGGATCTGCGACGGATCCGTCTCAGGTCAGTGGGGGCCCGACTACGCTGTCTCTTCGGATCTCACTGCCTCCGTCACCCCCCTTTCCGACACGGAGGCCGCCTATGCAACGGTCGGGATCGACACCTATTGGCCGATGCATGACAGTGCCCCCGAACAGGGGTATG
The DNA here is from genome assembly GCA_017543485.1 of Lachnospiraceae bacterium. Classification (GTDB taxonomy): domain Bacteria; phylum Bacillota; class Clostridia; order Lachnospirales; family Lachnospiraceae; genus AC2028. Next base: position 4,555 of record JAFYFY010000085.1, read on the forward strand.
ACCTGCTCATGGACGTCAGCACGAGCCTGGCCTCTTCCGAAGAGAATGCACGAAACGGACTCGCCGATATTCCGTATGAGGGGGCAGTGACCGTTGTTTTGTCCGTTCCCGACGGATATACCGGAACCGACGCACTGCTCCGTGCATATACCTATAATGCACAGTTCGAGCCTGTAGACATCACCTCTCAGGTGACGGGACTGACCACAGATTCCGACTCCGTCTCCTACACCCTGCCGAGTGCAGGAGCTTCCGTTTCCCTGAACCTGAAGGCTGCGGGATCTTCCTCCACGGACAATACCTCCACGGATGACTCCTCCACGGATGACACCACCAGCACTCCCAATGATTCCTCCTCGGACGATACCTCCACAGACGACTCCTCCACGGATGACACCACCGGCACTCCCGATGATTCCTCCTCGGACGATACCTCCACAGACGACTCCTCCACGGATGACACCACCGGCACTCCCGATGATTCTTCCTCGGACGATGCCTCCACAGACGATTCCTCCACGGACGACGCTACCGGCACTCCCGATGATTCCTCCTCGGATGACTCCTCCTCGGAGGTACCCGATGACAGCAGCGATCCGGTACACCCTGCGGCGTCCTCTGCGGAATATGATGAGGCACTGAAGGATGTGACCTCCGCCCTGACGGCTGCTGCCGCCACCGGTTCACCCGCTGCGGTCACGCTGCAGGAGGGAACCGCTCTCCCTGCCTCCATCATGGAACTCCTGAGCAGGAACGCCTCCCTGAAGCTGATCTTTTCCTTTAACTACCTCGGAACGGACTATACCATCACCATCCCGGGCGGGACAGATGCCTTTGACAAGTCCATTCCCTGGTATGGACCCCAATGGCTTCTGGACCACTTCGGACCGAACGCCAAGGCGCTTCACACTTACAAAGTGGTTTCGGGAGATACCCTGAGTAAGATCGCGAGACGGCTTCACACCACCGTCTCGGATCTTCGCAGAAAGAACCCGCAGATCACGGATCCGAACCTCATCCGCATCGGACAGCTCATCAAATACTGATAAAAAACGGGAAGCCGGTTTTCGCCCAGCTTCCCGTTTTTTCTTCCATTCCCGCATCCATATGACCGTCAGAACGCAGGCACCTCATCCAAAGTGATGACCCGCTCGCTGTTGTACACTGCCTTCAGATTCTCCGGATCATTGTCCGTGAGATAGTTGGTATGCCAGGTCATAAACCAGAGCCAGTCCGCCCCGTCCGCCTCAAAGGCCTCCACGGAAGGGACATTGCCGCATTCATGGAAGGCCAGGGGCTTTTCCGTGAACTTCTGCAGCTTCTCATAGTTTTTCACATTGGTGGAGTCGTCGTAGGTATCGGAGCCTGCGATGTCCACATAGGCATCCCCGGGGTACCATCCGTCCCCGTCCCACATCAGATGCGAATACCCCAGCACCCAGATGAGATTGTCCAGCTCATACTCATCGGTAAATTTATCGTACATCATCTGCCAGAGCTTCTTGAAGTTCTCTCGTCCTCCCTTGCTCCACCAGAACCAGTTGCCGTCAAACTCGTGAAAGGGGCGCCAAAGCACCGGCACATTGGCATCCCGGAGCTGCTTAAGCGCAGTGGCCGCACGGTCCCAGCTCTTCATCAGGGTCTCGTGCTCCGGCGTGCCCTCGGTAAAGAGCCGGGGAAAATTGGGCAGATCGTCCTTACTCTCCTCATACCCGCTGATATCGACTCCCGTATGCCAGCAGATGGTCACGATCCCGCCTCTGGCATCCCATTCGATGGCACGCTGCACCACCCCGTCGAAATCGTCATTCATAAAGTCCAGTCCGCGGATGGCGGGGAGACGTCCCGTCACCTCCTGCAGATAGTCCATCTCATAATCCGGACTCCCCATCCAGGTGGATTCCTGCTGGGCGGAGAGCATCACCTTCCCATAGCTGTCGCACAGATACTCATACAGTGCCTGGGTGCGCTCGCTCCGGACCGTCTCCGGTCTCTCCGGTGCGGACTGTGCGGTCTTCCCGCAGGATCCGAGAAACAGCATCAGGCTGCCAAGCAGTGTTCCCATGATGATCTTTGCCTTCTTTCCAAAACCCATACCGTCAGGTTTCATCCCTTTCCACATAAAATTCTTCCCCGTCGTCTAACCGGATGGCCGCCAGCCGTCCGCCGGTAAAGCAGCACCCGCAGTCGATGGCGATATGGCCGTTGGCCCGGTAGATATAGCCGGGACGTGGATTTCCCTCGATGAGCTGCGTGGGGGTGTGGCCGCTCACCACATACCGGTCCTCAAAATACCGGATGTCGTATTCCGCCCGGTCCCAGACCAGATTTTTCAAAGAATAGTCCTCGATGTCCTTCCCAGGGACGTAATCTCCCAGGCCCGCATGCACCAGGAGATACCGCTCTCCCCCTGCCTCCACTTCCTCATAGAGGGAAAACTGCAGGATAAAATCGATGATCTCCTGCCGCGTCTCCGGATCCTGTTCCCGGAACTCCCGCATGGTGGGCTCGCTGCCGTTTCGCATCCAGTCCGCCAGACCTGCCAGGGTCTCCCGGTCGATGTTCCGGACGGATTCCTCCGTGATCTCCCGGTTTAAAAAGCGCAGACCGTCCAGTGCCATCAGTTCGTGGTTTCCCACGATGGGGATGACATTCGGCATTTCCATGAGTTTACACAGGACTTTGACGGGATGGGGGCCCCGGTCCACCACATCCCCCAGAATATAAAGGGTATCCTCCTCCCGCAGATGGATGCGCTCCAGCATCCGCAGGAACAGATCATATTCGCCGTGAATGTCGGCGATCACATAAGATGCCATAGAACTTCTCCAGAGATCAGCCCTTTTCGGTGCCCGCAGGTGCGCCGGGCTCCATCCAGATGATGGTATAGGTCACGCCGGCGGCCTCTCCCACCTCGCTGATATAATTGCCGATGATCTTTTTGGCCAGCTCCCGGGCATTTCGCATCAGGGCCTTGTTTTCCTCCACGGCCTTTTGCATGGTCTCCTGGGCATCCGCAATGGCCGCGGTCTGGTCCTCGGCCGTGATGGCATTTTTGTTCAGGAGCCCGTCCTCCGAGGAATAGAAAGAGGACTCATCCAGAGAGGACTCATCCACCTCGATGCTCAGGACCTGGGCCTCCGGCAGCGTGATGCGGATGGTGTCGCCGTCGGGCTCGATGAGGATCTGCTCCATATCCACCCCCACCTTGGCGATCCCCACATACTCGATCCAGAACTTCCGGTCCTTTTCAAAAAGGTGGGAAAGACCGGTTCCCGCCTCCTTTTCGGATCTGGCCACATTGTGATAATAGCATTCCAGCGTCGCCAGCTGACCCAGAGCCCGGATCTCGTCATAATAGCTCTCATCGATGGGATAGACCGGCTCCGGTTCCGGCTCTTTCCTGCCACAGCCGGCAAACACAAATGCGCAAAGAAGGAGGATCCAAAGGGAGCGCAAAACAGATTTTCTCATCCCTCTTCCCTCCTTTCGATCCGCAGCGTATAGTCCGCATCCGCCGCCAGAAGCCAGGGCTCGGTCATCTTCCGAAGGACGCCCTCCAGATTCTCCTGAGCCTGTTCAAAGAGGCCCGCGTCGCTCTCCGCGGAGGTCTTCAGATCCGCCAGGCAGGCGGAATATCCTTCCGCAGCCACCGTCTCGGTCTCGAATTTTCTGTTTGCGAAGATAAAGTCCATGGAACCGGCATTGACCACATAATCCTGGACCCGGACCTTCGGCACCGAGATGACGATCTGCTTTTGGTCATCATCCACATCCACCCGGATGTCGGCAAAGGCCACCCCCAGTCGCACGGTGCCCTCATAGGCCACATAGTATTTCAGGTCGGCCCCTTCCGTCACCTTTGCCACGGAATTGTAAAAATACTCAATGGAGGTCAGGTCCCCGATCTCGATGGCTTTGAGGAGGGACGCTTTCGATACGGTGCGCACTGCAGGCTGCTGCGGCTCCCGGTCCCGCGTGCGAAGCCAGGTCACCCCTCCCAGGGCGATGAGCGCGCCCAGCACCGCCACCAGAACATACCGCAGGATCTTCTTTTTTTTCGGCTCCTGGAGTCTTTCATCTCTGTGAAAGCTTGGGGACATGTCGCTCCTTTCCCCGGGATCTTTCCCCGGCGCTTTAGATCTCAGCGATATCCACCAGCGTCAGCTGTCCGTTTTCGCTGGCATGCTCCATGCTGCTCACCAACGCTCTGGCGGTATCCATGGCAGTGATGCAGTAAACCCCCGTCTCGATGGCATTCCGGCGGATGAGGAATCCGTCCCGGGTCTTGTCCCGTCCCTGGGTGGGGGTGTCGATGACCAGGTCGATCCGGTGTCCCAGGATCAGGTCCATGACCGTGGGGCTCTCCTGATGGATCTTGTTCACCCGGCGGGCCTTGATGCCGGCATCGTTTAATGCCTGGGCCGTGGACCTGGTGGCGTAGATGATGTATCCCAGCTTCTCGAAGCGTCTGGCGATGCCGATAGCTTCTCCCTTGTCCGCATCTTTTACCGTGATGATCATCTGCTTATGCTTCGGAAGGCTCACACCCGCCCCCAGGAAAGCCTTGTAGAGCGCTTCATGGAAGGTGGGGGCGATGCCGAGGCATTCGCCGGTGGACTTCATCTCGGGACCTAAGCTGATCTCGGCGCCCCGGATCTTTTCAAAGGAAAAGACGGGCATCTTGATGGCATAGTACTGCGCCTCCGGAGCCAGTCCGGGGGTGTATCCCAGATCCCGGATCTTTTTGCCCAGGATGACCTCCGTGGCCAGATCCACGATGGGGATCCCGGTGACCTTGCTGATGTAGGGCACGGTGCGGGAGGATCTGGGGTTTACCTCGATGACGTACACATCCTCATCGATGGCGATGAACTGGATGTTGATCATGCCCCGCACATGGAGGGCGGTGGCCAGTCTCCTGGTGTAGTCCGTGATCTTGTCCTTGATAAGCTTGCCGATCATGGGCGCGGGGTAGACGGAGATGGAGTCTCCGGAGTGGATCCCGGTGCGCTCGATATGCTCCATGATCCCGGGGATCAGGATGTCGTCCCCGTCGCAGACGGCGTCCACTTCGATCTCCTTGCCCATCAGGTATTTGTCCACCAGGATGGGATGGTCCTGGGCGATGCGGTTGATGATCTCCATGAACTCCTCGATCTCTTTGTCCGAGGTAGCGATCTGCATGCCCTGTCCTCCCAGGACATAGGACGGCCGCACCAGCACGGGGTATCCCAGGCGGTTGGCGATGGCCTTCGCCTCCTCCGCCGTGTAGACGGTTCCGCCCTCCGCACGGGGGATCTTGGTCTGCTGGAGGATCTCGTCAAAGAGCTCTCTGTCCTCCGCGGCATCCACATCCTCCGCCTTGGTTCCCAGGATGGGCACCCCGATGCGCATCAGGTGCTCCGTGAGCTTGATGGCGGTCTGCCCGCCGAACTGGACCACGGCTCCATCCGGTTTTTCCAGCCGGACGATCTCCTCCACGTCCTCATCCGTCAGGGGCTCGAAATAGAGCTTGTCCGCGATGTCAAAGTCCGTGGAGACGGTCTCCGGGTTGTTGTTGATGATGACGGTCTCATACCCCGCCTTTGAAAAGGCCCAGGTGGCATGGACGCTGCAGTAGTCAAACTCCACACCCTGCCCGATGCGGATGGGACCGGAGCCCAGGACCAGGATCTTCCCCTTATAGGTCTTTCCTTCCGCCTTCGCCAGAGGGAGCTTCGCTTCGTTTTCTTCGTTTCGTCCGTAGACGGAGTAGTAATACGGGGTGGCGGCGGCAAATTCCGCGGCGCAGGTATCCACCATCTTAAAGGCGGCTTCGATGCCGAAGGCCAGCCGGAGGCTGTGGACCTCCTTCTCGGTCCTGCCCGAGAGGGATGCGATCTCACTGTCCGGGAACTCCATGCGCTTGGCCTCGGTGAGAAGGTCCTTGGTGAGCTCCTCCGTCATCAGGCGCTTTTCCATGCGCACCAGGGTGTGGATCCGTTCCACAAACCACAGATCGATCTTTGTGATCTCGCTGATCTCCCCGGCGGGGATCCCCTTCCGAAGGGCCTCCGCAATGACCCAGATGCGCTGGTCATCCACCACCTGCAGCCGGTCTCTTAAGTCCTCGGCTCCGAGAGCGCTGAAATCGTAGCTCCTGAGGGAGTTTACATGCTGCTCCAGACTGCGGATGGCCTTCATCAGCGCGCCTTCGAAATTGCTGCAGATGCTCATCACCTCGCCGGTGGCTTTCATCTGGGTGGTGAGGGTGCGCTTGGCGGTGAGGAATTTGTCGAAGGGAAGGCGCGGCATCTTCACGACGCAGTAGTCCAGCGCCGGCTCGAAGCTGGCATAGGTATTCCCGGTGATGGCATTGGGGATCTCGTCCAGGCAGTACCCCAGGGCGATTTTTGCGGCCACCTTTGCGATGGGGTATCCCGTGGCCTTGGCGGCCAGGGCGGAGCTGCGGCTGACCCTGGGGTTTACCTCGATGACGCAGTACTCAAAGCTGGTGGGGTGCAGGGCAAACTGGACATTGCATCCCCCCGTGATCCGCAGCTCGGAGATGATCTTCAGGGCCGAGGTCCGCAGCATCTGATATTCTTTGTCCGAGAGGGTCTGGGAGGGAGCCACCACGATGGAGTCTCCGGTGTGGACCCCCACGGGATCGATATTTTCCATGTTACAGACCGTGATGCAGTTCCCGGCGCTGTCCCGCATGACTTCATATTCAATCTCTTTCCAGCCGGCGATGCAGCGCTCCACCAGCACCTGTCCCACACGGGAGAGGCGCAGTCCGTTTTCCAGGATCTCCTCCAGCTCTGCGCGGTTATGGGCGATGCCGCCCCCGCTTCCCCCCAGGGTGTAAGCGGGGCGAAGGACCACGGGGTAGCCGATGGATTCCGCGAATTCCACACCGGCCTCCACGCTCTCCACCACCTCGGAGGCCGCGCAGGGCTCCCCGATGCGCTCCATGAGGTCCTTGAATTCCTGACGTCCCTCGGCGTTGCGGATGGTCTGGGCCGTGGTGCCCAGGAGCCGGACCCCCATCTCCTTCAGAAATCCGCTCTCCTCCAGCTCCATCCCCAGGTTTAATCCCGCCTGACCTCCCAGGGTGGGCAGGATGGAATCGGGGCGCTCTTTTTCGATGATCTGTCTGAGGACGGGAACCGTCAGCGGTTCGATATAGACATGATCCGCGATGTTTTTGTCCGTCATGATGGTGGCGGGATTGGAATTGACGAGGATGACCTCCACGCCCTCCTCCTTCAGAGAGCGGCAGGCCTGGGTGCCTGCATAGTCAAACTCTGCGGCCTGGCCGATGACGATGGGGCCGGAACCGATGACAAGTACGCGTTTTACGGATTGATCTTTCGGCATGATCTTACTCCTGATCCAGGGAATCTAAAAAACGGTCAAACAGGAAGCCCGTGTCCTGAGGGCCGGGGCAGGCCTCGGGATGGAACTGGACGGTAAAGACGGGCTTTCCCACATAGGTCAGCCCTTCATTGGTCCCATCGTTCACATTCACGAAGGCCGGCACCGCCACCTGAGGATCCAGCCTGTCCGGATCCACCACATAGCCGTGGTTCTGGGAGGAGATGTAGACTCTCCCCGTGGCCAGATCCTTCACCGGGTGGTTGCCTCCGCGGTGACCGTATTTGAGTTTATAGGTATCCGCACCCGTGGCCAGCGCCATGAGCTGATGACCCAGGCAGATGGCAAAGATGGGGACATTTGCATCATACAGCTTTCGGATCTCTTTGATGATCTGCGTGCATTCCTTGGGATCGCCGGGGCCGTTGCTGAGCATGATGCCGTCAAACCCGCCGGCCAGGACGGTATCCGCAGGGGTATCCGCAGGATACACCGTGACATCGCATCCCCGGGAGGTGAGACTCCGGATGATATTGGCCTTGGCGCCGAAATCCAGAAGGGCGATGCGTTTGCCTGCACCGTTTAACTTCGTCACCAGACTGGGACGCGGCTCCCTCTCCCCGCGCGAAAAAGCCTCCCTGTCAAAGGAGGCCAGCCCGGACAGCGGTCCGTTCTCGGACAGGTCCCGCACACCGGGATAGACGGTCACTTCCCGGCAGGTGACCTTCTCCACCACCTTTCCGGTGGTGTATGCCTTCATCCGGGGAATGAGGGTCTCCAGGTCATAATCGTCATCCGTGGTGATGACCCCGTTCATGGTCCCCTTTTCCCGGAGGATCCGGGTGAGGGCACGGGTGTCGATGCCGGCGATGCCCGGGATGTCATACTTTTGCAGATACGCTCCGAGGCTGCAGTCGCTGCGGAAGTTGCTGGGGATCTCCGAGAGCTCCCGGACGATGAGGGCATCGGGCCAGGGACGTCCGGACTCCAGATCGTCCAGGCAGACGCCGTAGTTGCCGATGAGCGGATAGGTTATGCACACCGCCTGTCCGGCATAGGAGGGATCCGTCAGGACCTCGCTGTAGCCGGCCATGGAGGTGTTAAAGACGATCTCGCTGACGACTTCGCGGGCGGCTCCGATGGAGGTACCCGCGAAGACGGTGGAATCTTCTAAGATTAAATAAGCGTTCATGGTTTTCCTTCAGTTACAGAAAGTATTCGACGCCGGATTCGAAGATTTTCAGATCCTGCTCGCCGTAGATATTGATGGCGACGCCCGCATCCCGGCGCTCGGAGTGCGCCATCTTCCCCAGGACTCTTCCGTCGGGAGAGGTGATGCCTTCCACCGCGCGGTAGGATCCGTTGATGTTGTACTCCTCGTCCATGCTCACATTGCCTGCGGGATCCGCATACTGGGTCGCGATCTGTCCGTTTGCAAAGAGGGCATCCAGCACGTCCTCCGGTGCCACGAACCGTCCCTCTCCGTGGGAAGCGGGGTTCGCATACACGCCGCCCAGGGTCGCCTTTCGGAGCCAGGGGCTCTTGTCGGAGACCACCTTCAGATAGACCATCTTGGAGATGTGGCGTCCGATGGTGTTGAAGGTCAGGGTGGGAGCATGCTCATCCTGCCCGGTGATGCGGCCGTTTGGCACCAGCCCCAGCTTGATCAGCGCCTGGAAGCCGTTGCAGATTCCCAGGGCCAGTCCGTCCCGCTCATTTAACAGCTCCTCCACGGCCTCCTTCAGCTTTGCATTCCGGAAAGCAGTGGCAAAGAACTTCGCGCTTCCGTCGGGCTCGTCGCCTGCGGAAAATCCACCGGGGAACATGATGATCTGCGCCTGTGCGATCTCCTTTTCAAACTCCTCCACGGAATCCCGGATATCCGCTGCATCGCGGTTTCGGAAGATCCGAATGGAAGGCTCCGCTCCCGCTCTCTCAAAGGCCTTCGCCGTATCGTACTCACAGTTGGTCCCGGGGAAGACGGGGATAAAGACTCTGGGTCTGGCCACCTTGTGCTTGCAGACATAGACGCTCTCCGCCTTGTAGACCGGGCTTTCCACCGCTTCGCTCCCCTTGTAGGCCTTGGTGGGGAAGACCTTCTCCAGGGGCTTTTTCCAGGCTTCCAGCGCCTCCGAAAGAGGCAGCTCGCAGACCGCGGATCCGCCCTCTCCCACATAGCGGAGCACGGGCTCTTCGATGACCTGTCCCACCAGCACCCGTCCGATGCTGCAATGCTCCACTTCCTCGTAGTACTCCGCGGGCACCTCGGCGATGATGCTGCCGATGTCATTGCGGAAGAGGATGCTCTCGGAGATGCCGGAAATTTCTGCCCCCAGCCCGTTTCCGAAGCTCATCTTGGTCACCGCTGCCGCGATGCCCTTTGCATCCGCCACATAGGCTGATACGATGCGGCCCCTGCGGATGAGGTCGTAGATCCCTCTGTAATATTCCATCACACCGTTGTAGAAGGGCAGGTCGTCCTGATTTCTGGCCACGGCAAAGAGCACCAGCTTGTTGCCGGGCTTTTTCAGTTCCGGCGTGATCACATGGCGGCCGTCCGCCACATCCACTGCAAAGGACACCAGCGTGGGGGGTACATCGATGTCCCCGAAGGATCCGGACATGCTGTCCTTGCCGCCGATGGAGGGCAGTCCCAGACCGATCTGGGCTTCATAGGCACCCAGCAGCGCAGCGAAGGGCTGACTCCAGCGTCTGGGATCCTTGCTCATCCTGCGGAAGTATTCCTGGAAGGTGAGACGGATCTTTGTGGGATCGCCGCCGGAAGCGGTGATCTTCGCCACGGACTCCAGCACCGCATACACGGCGCCGTGATACGGGCTCCAGCTGGAGATCCGGGGATCAAAGCCGTAGCTCATCATGGTGACGGTATCGGTCTTCCCCTCCAGAAGAGGAAGCTTTGCGATCATGGTCTGGGTCTCGGTGAGCTGGGTCTTGCCGCCATAGGGCATCAGCACGCTGGCTGCGCCGATGGAGGAGTCGAACATCTCCACCAGACCTTTTTGGGAGCACTCATTTAAGTCGGACAGCGTCGCCAGCCAGGCCTGCTTGATATCGTGTGCCTCCAGCGCTTTGCCCACCTCGGGGATGGCACAGCGCTCAAAGGGATTCCCTGCCTTGGAGGGCTGTTCCACCACCACGTCGGTCTCCTGATGAGCGCCGTTGGTATCCAGGAATGCCCGGGAGAGGTTCACGATTTTTTTGCCTCTCCAGCTCAGCACCAGTCTGGGCTCCTGGGTGACATGGGCCACTTCCACCGCCTCCA
>JAFYFY010000086.1 GCA_017543485.1 Lachnospiraceae bacterium
TACGCCTGGCTCATCTGCTCCCAGACCTTGGGCAGGTGGGTGCTGCAGATCCACTCGTAAGACACGGGGCCGCCGTGATAGTCAAAATGATAATACATGCCCCAGCCGCCCTTTCGGTCTCTCTCGGAGTCCTCAGGAAGACGACGCATATTGCCGAAATTGTCCTCGCAGAGCATGCAGGTGATGCCATCCAGCTCCGGCCAGTTTCGAAGGCCTTCCGTCTGTGCATCCCCGTAGAAATAATCCTCCACCTCTTTGTACACCGCCAGCATCCGGGGGACCTTCGAAAGATCCGCATCCATCTCCTGGGCGATGAGGCGGTTCTGCACCGTGATGACCTCCTTCAGATAGTCGATATTCTCCTGAAGGGAAGCGGCATGTCCCAGGATCTCGCTGTCCCGCTCTCCCCGCATGCCCATGGTGACGATGTTCTCAAACTTTCCGTTCCGGCGCAGTCCGTCCCTCCAGTATCTGGTCAGCCCTTCCCGGTTTTTGTCGAAATTCCATGCATTTCCGTACTCGGAAGTCTCTCCCCGCACCAGGTCCCACTCCTCGCTGTGGCGCAGGCAGGGCTCATGGTGGGAATTGCTCATGACGACGCCGTACTCATCGGCCAGCCGCGCGTTTTCCAGCCCCGGTCCGTCCAGGGAGAAATTGGAGGTCCACATGGCGGGCCAGAGATAATTCCCCTTCAGGCGAAGGAGGAGTTCAAAGACATGATCGTACATCTCGGCAGTGAAGCCGCCGAAATGGGAAAAGGTCCAGTTGCCGAAAGAGGGCCATTCGTCGTTGATGAAAAATCCCCGGTACTTTACGGAGGGCTCCTTTGACACCAGGCAGTCCCCCTCCGTCAGGGTGACAGTGTCCTTCTTTGCCGGTGTCACGTCCGCAAACCACACCCAGGGGCTGACCCCCAGGAGCTCGGACAGATGAAAGCATCCGTAGATGGTGCCTCGCTTGTCGCTTCCGGCGATGACCAGGGTGGGAGCCGCCTGCCCCGGCAGTATAACGGGGGCAAAAAGATACACCTCCCGCTTTCCGTGCAGGGCGGAAAGATCCAGGATCCCGGCCCGCTCCCATTCCTCCAGGAGCGTGCTGCGGCCCACCGTCGCGGCGAACACGTCACCGGCTTTCGGCGCATCCGCAGACTGCAGAACCTCTGCGGCCGCATCCGTCACCAGCGTGATATCCGCAGCCACCTTTCCGGCCACACGGACCACGCCCGGCCAGGCGGTGTCTTCCACGCAAAGTGTGATGTCTTTTCCCCCAAGGATGAATTCCATGATCTGCCCTCGTCGGCAGGTCCCTTCGAAAACGGACCGACCGGTTCTTTCACGATTATTTCACGATGCCGAAGCCCAGGATGGTGAATTTCTTTTCCTCCTGGCCCTTGGCCATCCGGATCTCCACGGTATGGGTCTCTTCGCTTTCTCCGTTCCAGATGATGGCGGCGTTGCAATGGTTCCAGCCGGCCAGCAGGGGATCTGCCAGCAGCTTTTTCTCTCCGTCCACAAAGACCTCCGCACGGCCGAAAGCCGGGTCTCCGGAATCCTTAAAGACCAGCAGCGCACGGCGGAAGGGGAGCTTTACCCGGAAGATCCCCGGGCGCTCCGCGGAGCCGTCGTAGTGCCAGTTGTAAGGGAACTCCGGCACGGGGACGATCTCGGAATCCATCTCCACCGCCTGCAGGGCCCGGTCCTCTCCGTCAAAGGATCCCTCCTCCAGGGATTCCACGCCGAAACGCTCCGGATGCTCGCTGAGCTCCTTGCGGTCCATCAGGATCACCTTTTCGAAATCCGCACCGATGACCGGTTTTCTCTCCAGGATCTTCTCTATCTCTTTCTTTCCGGCGGTCTTCATTTCTGCATTTCCCTCTGCTGCCAGTTTTGCAGCCTTTTCCGTCATCTCCAGCAGGCAGTCGCTCATGATCCGGTGTCCCACATTGCTGGGATGGAAGATGTCATAAAAGAACTGATTTTTCGAAACGATCCGGCCCTCCCCGGGCAGAAGCGGAAACTGCGGCGTCACCGCATTCAGGACGCTGACCATGGGCAGGTCGTAGCACTCTCCCACGCATCCTAGCCTGTCCTGGAGGTTCCAGTCGAAGGAGAAGACGGCAAAGAGCAGGACCACCGCCGGATGCCAGGGCAGCGCCAGAGACTTTCGGACCAGGCTCTCGAAGCAGACGCCCTTGGTCTCGTCCCCCTCATCGTTCACCGCAAACTCGATGACGATGACATCGGGCTTTGCATCGCCGTCCCGGAGGATATCCCGCTCGAACCGGATCATGCCCAGCTCGGAGGGAGTGCCTCCCACACCGGCTTTTAAGAACCGCACACCGCCCTTTGCATAGCGCTTTTCAAATTCGTTCGCGTAGAGCTTTGCGTAGCTGTTTTCATGGATGGGGATGGCGCCGGCGCCCTGGGTGATGGAGCCTCCGATAAAGGCCAGGGTCACCTCTTCCCCCCTTTGTCCCTTTTCCACCGCCTCTGCCAGGGCGGTGAGATTTCCTTCCTGCATCACACTCCGGCGGATCATCTCCCGGTAGCCTTCGGAGTCAAATTCCACCGCGGTCTCCTGGGTCTGGGGCGGAGCCGTGAAGCCGTCGTTTAAGTAAAACCGCACATCCGCCGAGGCCTGGACCCCGGGATGCGCAAACTCGAACCGGATCTGTCCGGGACACCTGTCCGTGTCCATGGCCGGGAATTCCTCCAGAGGGATGACCCGCTCCATGCCGTCCGCCTCGAACTGCGCCTCGATGCTGGTGGAGGGCTCTCCGGGACCCTTCGGGTACATCTGGAAGACGAAGTTTACCTTTTCGCTGCTTCCTTCCGTCACCGCCACGCCGATGGAATGCACCAGCTTTCGGAAGCCTTCCGCCGTTTTTAAGCATTCCAGAGTCTCTTCATCCGTCACGTTGCCGGCGATCTTGGCAGCATCCAGCAGCCTGCTGCCGTCCTCGTAGATGAACTGGATCCCCCTTCCGTCCGGCTGGGGGGATGCGAAGATCGCCTTCTCATGCATGATGTAAAAATACGGTCTTTTCAGCACCGGATCCTTGGGTGCCACAGGGCCTCTTCTCTCCGTTTCCATGACCTTCCTTCCTTTGCTGTCCTTCACGCCGCCTGCTGCCGTTTTGTGCGGGGTCAGCGGCCGGTGAGCTTTGCCAGATCGGTTTCCAGCTTTTCCCGGACAAATTCCCGCTTTTCTTCCTTCGGCAGGTAGTACAGATAGGACTCCTTTACCAGTTCCGGGGGAAGTCCCCTTCCCACCAGCTTAAAGTTCACAAATCCGCGCTCCGCATAGGAAGCGATCTCATCCTTGTCAATAAAGGCCGGACGCTTTTTGCACTCCGCAAAGGTGGGGCGCTTCTCCCGGTTGGGGCAGGGATAGGCCTTGGCCCGCTCGAACCGCAGCTGCATCAGTCCCTCGTCCCGGTAATGCTCCGCCCGCTTCGGGCACTTCGGAAAGCAGATCTCGTCCACCAGGATCTCGATCCGCTCCGCCTCCGGCTCCAGCGCCGCAAGGGCCGCCTCATCGTGGTTCAGGTCATAATCCAGCACCACCAGGGCATAGTCCCTTCCCAGCTCTCCCCGCAGAGCCTCCAGGGTGGTGAGACGCTTGGTGGTGGAGGAGATGTAGGCAAAATCCGGATAGGTCTTTCTCAGGTACTCCTCCAGCACCGGAGAGTTTACCAGCACCTGATTCTTTCCGCCTCTTGCGGTCTCCATGATGAGATTGCAGTAGGTGTCCTGCAGATGCTTTTCTTCGATGAGGGGATTGGTCCAGGTAAAGCGCACCGGCACCCCGAAGCGGTTGTAGGTGGCGATGATCTGCTCCATCTCGCCGTGGGATGCGCAGCCGAAGACCGCACGTCCTCCGTTCCAGATGGCGCCGGGGAAGGTCCCGTAGACACTCCCCACCGCATATCCCTCCCGGAAGGCATCCGGGTAGGCCTGCATCAGATGGATCATCACCTGGTTCATATAAAAGTAGACGGAAAATCCCGGCAGATGCCAGTAGATCTTCTTCATAAGCGCCTCCTTACGGCCATCTCCCCGGACGGGGTTTGCTGACATGGATGATCCCTGCGCTCTCCAGATTCCGAAGGAGCAGGAGTCTGGCCTCCCCGGCCTTCTCGGGCTTTAGCATGTAGAAGCAGTAGGTGTCGATGAGGGAGAAGAGGTACGCGGTCCGTCCTTCGATCTTGAAATTGTTGATCCCCATGGGGACATACTTTTCCCAGATCTCCTCCGGGGAGACATAGGTGGGATAGTCCTGGATGGTGTGGATGGAGTTCCGGTCGCCGTACTCGCAGGTCCAGGGGATCAGGGGAATCTGCTTGTCAGGGGGCATCTCCCGGTTTTTCAGGACGATGGCCTGATTTTTGCAGGCGTTTTTGTAGTGGTCCCCGCGTCTCTTGCAGTCCGGACGGCAGAGGGTGTTTACCAGCACCTCGATCTTTTCCTTGTGGGGCAGGCGTTTCAGCATCTCGAACTCGTGGTTCATATTGTAGTCCAGCACCACATATTTGTAGTCCCGCTCCAGCTCCTCCCGCAGCGCCTCTTCACTGCGGATCTCCTTGCAGGTGGTGCTGTCATAGGCAAAGTTCGGGTACTTCTCCCGCAGA
>JAFYFY010000087.1 GCA_017543485.1 Lachnospiraceae bacterium
ATGACGATTCTGGAAGAACTGGCGGCATACGCAAAGGAGCGGGTGGAGGAAGCGAAAAAGCGGATTCCCCTCACCGAGGTCAGGCAGCAGGCGGAAGGAGAGGAGAAGGGGGACTTTTCCTTCGAAGAGGCCCTTCGAAGACCCGGTCTGTCCTTTATCTGTGAGTGCAAAAAGGCCTCCCCCTCAAAGGGGATCATCGCGGAACACTTCCCCTATTTGGAGATCGCAAAGGCCTATGAGGCGGCCGGCGCGGATGCCATCTCGGTGCTGACGGAGCCCAAGTGGTTCCTGGGAAAGGATGCCTATCTGCGGGAGATCGCACAGGCGGTCCGTACCCCGGTGATCCGGAAGGATTTTACGGTGGACGCTTATCAGATCTATGAAGCCAAAGTGCTGGGGGCCTCGGCGGTGCTCCTCATCGTCTCCATCCTGTCCCCGCAGCAGATCCGGGAGTATCTGGGGATCTGCGAAGGGCTGGGGCTCAGCGCCCTGGTGGAGGCCCATGACGAGGCGGAATGTGAGATCGCCGTATCCGCCGGGGCCCGGATCATCGGTGTGAACAACCGGAACCTGAAGGATTTTTCCGTGGACACCGGAAACAGCAGAAGGCTCCGGAAGCTGATCCCCCGGGACCGGGTCTTTGTCTCCGAGAGCGGCGTGAAGACCCCGGAGGATCTGAGGGCCATCCGGGAGGCGGGAGCGGACGCGGTGCTCATGGGAGAAGCGCTGATGCGCTCCCCGGACCCCGGGGAGATGCTCCGGGCCATGCGGAGGGCTGCGGGATGATCGCGTGCAAGCTATGCGGCCTCAGCCGTCTGCCGGACATCGAAGCGGCGAACCGGATCCGGCCGGAGTATGTGGGATTTGTCTTCTGGCCAAAGAGCAGCCGGGCGGTGACGAAAGAGCAGGCAGCCCTTCTTCGAAAGGCGCTGGATCCGGAGATCCGGGCCGTGGGGGTCTTTGTGGATGAGGCGCCGGAGACGGTGGCGCGGCTCCTTCGGGAGGGGATCATCGACCTGGCACAGCTCCACGGATCGGAGGACGAAGCCTGTCTGGATGCCCTGCGGGAGCTGACGGACAAACCCCTGATCCGGGCCTTTCGGATCCGCAGCAAAGAGGATGTGCAAAAGGCGGTGAGGAGCAGCGCGGACGAGATCCTGCTGGATGCGGGGGCCGGGGACGGAAGGCTCCTGGACCGGGAGCTTCTGAAAGGGATCGAAAGACCGTACTTTCTCGCCGGGGGACTGGATCCGGAAAATGTGCGGGAGGCGGCGGAGGCGCTTCGCCCCCGGGGCGTGGATGTCAGCTCCGGGATCGAGACGGAGGGCCGGAAGGACCCGGTGAAGATGGAAGCCTTTGTGAGGGCGGTAAGAAGTATCTATTAAAGGAGCGACAGAATATGAGCAACCAGAAAGGAAGATTCGGGATCCACGGCGGGCAGTATATCCCGGAGACACTGATGAATGCGGTGACGGAGTTAGAGGAAGCCTATACGCACTACAAGGCGGACCCGGAATTTAACCGGGAGCTCACCACACTGTTTAACGATTATGCGGGGAGGCCCTCCAGACTGTACCGGGCGGACCGCATGACGGCAGATCTGGGAGGAGCCCGGATCTACTTAAAGAGAGAGGACTTAAACCACACCGGCGCCCACAAGATCAACAACGTGCTGGGGCAGGCGCTGCTGGCCAAAAAGATGGGAAAGACCAGACTCATCGCCGAGACGGGAGCGGGTCAGCACGGGGTGGCCACAGCCACGGCGGCGGCCCTCTTTGGCATGGAATGCGTGGTCTTTATGGGGGAGGAGGATACAAAGCGGCAGGCCCTGAACGTCTACCGGATGCGGCTTCTGGGAGCGGAGGTGATCCCCGTGACCTCGGGCACCGCCACCTTAAAGGACGCCGTGTCGGAAGCCATGCGGGAGTGGACCAGACGCATCAGCGATACCCATTACTGTCTGGGCTCCGTCATGGGCCCCCACCCCTTCCCCACCATCGTGCGGGATTTCCAGGCGGTGATCTCCAAAGAGATCAAGGAGCAGATGCTGGAGCTGGAGGGGAGACTTCCGGATGCGGTGCTGGCCTGTGTGGGAGGCGGCTCCAATGCCATCGGAAGCTTTTATCACTTCATTGAGGACAGCCAGGTGCAGCTCATCGGCTGCGAAGCGGCGGGCAGAGGCGTGGATACCTTCGAAACCGCAGCTACCATCGCCACCGGCCGGGAGGGGATCTTCCACGGCATGAAATCGTATTTCTGTCAGGATGCATTCGGACAGATCGCACCGGTGTATTCCATCTCCGCGGGGCTGGATTATCCGGGCATCGGCCCGGAGCATGCCTACCTCCACGACATCGGCCGGGCGCAGTATGTGCCGGTGACGGACGAGGAAGCGGTGAACGCCTTTGAGTATCTGGCAAGGACCGAGGGCATCATCCCGGCCATCGAGTCCGCCCATGCGGTGGCACATGCCATGAAGATCGCGCCGGAAATGAAAAAGGATCAGATCCTGGTGATCACCATCTCCGGAAGAGGGGATAAGGACTGTGCGTCGGTGGCCAGATACAGAGGGGAGGACATCCATGAGTAAGATCGGAAAGGCATTTGCAAACGGGAAGGCATTTATCCCCTTCATCACC
>JAFYFY010000088.1 GCA_017543485.1 Lachnospiraceae bacterium
CGTTCATCTCGCTGGGCAGGTAGGAGGATCCCTGATCCACCCAGGTGTATTTGTCGATCTGTCCCCGGTAATACTTGCTGCGGTTGGTCCCCTTCTCCCGCAGGATCTCCGCCTCTTCCACATCCGCAGGATCCTTGATCAGGAGGGCCCCGCCTTCTCCCATGCTGTAGTTCTTTGTCTCATGGAAGCTGTAGGCACCGTAATCCCCGATGGCCCCCAGGGCCTGTCCGTGGTAGGTGCTCATGACACCCTGGGCCGCATCCTCCACCACCTTCAGGTGATGCCTTTTTGCGATGTCCATGATGGTATCCATCTCACAGGCCACGCCGGCGTAGTGAACGGGGGCGATGACCCGGGTCTTGGGCGTGATGGCATCCTCGATCTTTGTCTCATCCAGATTCATGGTGTCGGGACGGATGTCCACAAACACCGGCACTGCTCCCCGAAGGACAAAGGCATTTGCCGTGGATACGAAGGTATAGGAGGGCATGATCACCTCATCGCCGGGCTCCACTCCGCAAAGAAGGGCCGCCATCTCCGTGGCATGGGTGCAGGAGGTGGTCATAAGGCATTTGGCCGTTCCGGTCTTTTCCTCGATCCACTCGTTGCATTTTCTGGTGAAGATCCCGTCTCCGCAGATCTTCTGATTCTCCACGCACTGCTGAATGTAGGTCATGGCGGAGGGTGCGCAGGGCGGGACGTTGAAATTCAGCTTTTTCATCTTGATCTCCTTCCGGATCTTACCGGTTCTTACGTATTTTCGCTTTCCGTGGTATCCCGGATGATGAATCTGGGTCTTCCTTTGACTTCTTCATAGATCCTGGCCACGTAATGGCCGATGACTCCCAGGCTCAGCATCAGGAAGCCTCCCACGATGAGGATCAGCAGGATCACGGTGGTAAAGCCGGTGGCGGAATGCCCCCGGAGGAAATTCACCAGCGTCTGGATCCCCAGCACCAGGCTGAAGGCCAGAAAGATCCACCCCATCACCGTCACGGCCTGCAGCGGCAGGGTGCTGAAGGAGGTGGCGTTTCGGACAGCATATTTCATCAGCTTGGCGGTGCTCCACTTGCTGCTGCCCAGCCTGCGCTCCTGCACCTCGTAATAGACCTTCTCCGTCCGAAAGCCCACCCAGAAGGAAAGCGCCCGAAAGAAGGTATTGCGCTCCGGCAGCTCCAACAGGGCATTCACCACCTTCCGGTCCAGCAGCTTAAAGTCCGAAGAGGCATTCATATCCATGTGGATCAGACGGCTCATGACCCGGTAGAACAGCCCCGCGGAGATCCGGTGAAAGAAGCTTTCCTTGCCCCGGGAGGTCTTGAAGCCCTCCACCACCTCGGCGCCGGCCTTCCACTTTTTGATCATCTCGGGGATGGCCGCAGGCGGATGCTGCAGATCGCAGTCCATCACGATGACAGCGTCTCCCGCCGCGTTCTCCAGTCCCGCGAAGATGGCTGCTTCCTTGCCGAAATTCCGGGAAAACTCCGCGCCCCGCACCCGCTTATCCGCCCGGTGCTGTTCCAGGATCCGTTCATAGGTGGCGTCCGTGGAGCCGTCGCTGATAAAGAGGAGCTCGAACTCCTCCCCGCAGGCCGTGAGCACCTCTCTCAGAGCCTGGGTGGCGGGAGCGATATTTTCTTCTTCGTTAAAAGCCGGCAATACGATCGATATCATTCTTTGTTCTCCGTTTTCACATACAGGATCCCGTCCACGATCCTCACCGAATCCGCGGCGGGAAAGCTCCCCATCTCCCGGTAGGCGGGAGAATAATAGATCTCCTCCATGGCCTCCGGCGGGAGGAAGTTCAGCGTTGCTCCCAGATAGGCGCGGATAAAGGCTTCATAATTGGCGGAGGTATAGACCAGATAATCCCCGGACAGTCCCACCATCTCCCCGGTGACCTCCCCCGTCAGGTCCACACCGGGGTAGGACTCCTCCCCCACCACGCCGATCATGGCCACAGGGATCCCCTGATAATAGCCGGGGGTCTGTTCGATGCGGTCCAGAAGCCTCTCACAGTAGGCATAGGTCCGCTCATATTTCTTCTGCAAATTGGAATAGCCGATATTGTCCGCGATGCCGTAGGAAAAGACCAGCACGCAGACAGCTGCCGCGGCGGCCCATCCCGCCAGCGCCTGCCATCCGGCGGCGCCTTCCGGCTCCTCCTGCGCATCCGCCGTGATCACCAGGGCAAAAACCGGGAACAGCACCCACTGAAACCGCATGATCAGGTGGTAGTTCACCTCCGGCGTCATCAAAAGCAGCAGATTGCAGGCTGCGGGGATCCCGATGCCCAGAAGCAGCAGGGTCCAGTAAAACCAAAGACTCCGATACCATTTCCTCCGAAGGATGCGACGAAGGAGCACCGCGCATGCCGGGATCAGCAGCACTCCCATGGCCGCGGCGGCAAACCATCCGGGCAAAAATCCCCTGGAGCCCGTGAAGGCAAAAAAGTCCCGGTACAGAAGGGGGATCGCATCAAAGGCCCTGGCGATGGGTCCCTCCGAGGTCTTCTCCCCGATGCCCTGATATCCGGAGAGCGTCCTGCCCTGGATCTTTAAAAGCAGCTGCAGGATCCCGTAATACAGTGCCAGCCCCAGAATACCCATATAGACAAAGGATCCGGCTTTTTTCCATTTTGCGGACAGGGAAACGGCCCCGTCCTGGGCCAATAGTGCCAGGGAAAGGAGGCACAGCAGCGCCGCAAAGGACAGATAGGCCTGATAGGTCCCCAGGCTGAAGGCCAGCAGGATCCCCCCGGGGATCCATCCGTACCGGCTGCGGTCCGTAAGATACACCGCCCAGACCGCCAGCAAAAGCCCCAGCAGGTACCCGTCCAGGGTAAAGACATAGGCAAACATGGATGCCATGGAGGGAAATACCGCCAGAAGGCATCCGATCCCGGCCGCCGTCGCTGCACTTTCCGCCTTCAGGATCCGGGAGATGAGAAGGGCGGTGATGCTCAGATACAGAAGCCCCAACAGGCCGATGACCCAGGGCAGCGCATAATAGGAGGAGATCCCGGCTGCCACGGTGAGAAACCAGCGGCCCGAGGTGATCATGTTCTGGTCGAAATACAGGCTCCCCAGTCCGTCGTGGTTGGGAAAATCCCCGGTCATGGCGGGCAGATGTGTCAGGATCCCGGTGACAAAGGCTGCGGTAAACGCTGCCCGGTCCGCCGGTGTGAGACTTCGTTTGCAGTTTTCAAAGGTATCCCGAACTGTTTTCATCATTCTCCGTCAGGGGTTTCCCCCGTCAAATACTCAGCGATCCGTTTCGCGATGAGACGCTGTCCCTCTCCGTCCGGGTGGACACCGTCCGCGGTGTAGGTCATCCAAAGCTCCGGATCATCCCTCTCTCCGGCTCCCGGGTAGACCCCGTGGTACAGGTCGATCCATTCCAGCCCCAGCTCCCGGGCCAGCGCTTCCTGCGCCGCCACATACTCGGGCAGAGTCCCTCCGCCGCAGTCCCTGGTCTCTCCGGTCTCCCCTTCTCCGGTATACCAGACAAAGCCG
Source organism: Lachnospiraceae bacterium (assembly GCA_017543485.1). Classification (GTDB taxonomy): domain Bacteria; phylum Bacillota; class Clostridia; order Lachnospirales; family Lachnospiraceae; genus AC2028. Next base: position 3,516 of record JAFYFY010000088.1, read on the forward strand.
CAGGAAACCAGGATGATCCGCAGGTCCGGGCAGGTTTTTCTGAGCCTCCGGATGCTGCTTCGAAGCGCCCCCGCGTAGGTGTATTCATTGTACGGATCCGCCCCGTCCTCAATGGGGACGCCGCTGAAATAATCATTTGCCAGATGGTCGATGAGGAGCACCTGGGAGCCCGCCAGATCCACCGTCTCCAGAAACCGGATCCGCTCCGGGAAATACTCCGTAGCCACCTCATGGATCTCGGCGCTTTTCTGCACCCGGAAATCCCTGGCACAGATGGCCTGGGACAGCGCCGCCATACAGAAGGTGTCCGCAAGATTCATGGGACTGGCCGCCAGATCCCGGTAGGCCATGGCGGAACCGCCGAAGGAGGCATCCGCCACCCGAAGGCCCGACAGCGAGGACAGCTCATCCGCCAGGGATCCCTCCCCCTGGGCGTGCGCAAATATGCTGTCTCCCAGAAGCACCACATCGTATCCGCTCTTTGCGGGGTTTTTCAGCTGCGCCGGCAGCCAGATGCAGACCAGGAGCAGCACAAAGAGCAGGATGCCCGCTGCCCGAAGGGTTTTTTCCTTCCGATCCTCCACTTATTTCTCCCTCTGGATCTGTCCGTTTTCCACGCGGTAGACCAGGCCGCATTTTTCGATGGTCTGCAGCCGGTGTGCGATGATCACCAGGGTCTTCTTTCCCGCGAAGTAGTTGATGGACTCCATGATGGCGGACTCGGTGTCATTGTCCAAGGCGCTGGTGGCCTCATCCAGGATCAGCACCTCCGGGTCATGATACAGGGCTCTGGCGATGCCGATGCGCTGTCTCTGCCCGCCGGAGATCCGGATCCCCCGCTCGCCGATCTGGGTCTCCAGCCCCTCCGGCAGACTGCGGACGAATTCATCCAGCTGCGCCTCCGCCAGAACCTCCCAGATCCGCTTTTCATCCATCTCCTCATCGGAGATGCCGAATGCCACATTCCGCCGGATGGAATCATCCAGCATAAAGATCATCTGGGGGATATATCCCACATTTTTCAGAAATCCCCGGTAGTTTTCCCCCAGGGGTTTTCCGTCCACGCAGATCCGTCCCTCCTGCACCTTCAAAAGCCCCAGCAGGATATCCACCACCGTGCTCTTCCCGGCGCCGGAGCTTCCCACGATGCCCACGGAGGCTCCCACGGGGATCGTCAGTCCCGTGTGGTCCAGGATCTTTTTCTCCGTGTTCGGGTAGGCATAGACGATATCCTCCAGGGTCACGGCCTCCCGCAGCTCCACCTTCTCGTGAGGGGCCGCAAAGGTCATATCCACCTTGTCCGCACTGATCTCATCCTGCAGATTGTCGCTGACATTGAGGAAAAAGGGCTCGAAAAACGCAATGGAGCTGATCTGGTTGTTGATGCGGTTCACAGCCGGCAGCAGCACCAGAGCGGCGGCCGCCAGAGTGGCAAACATGGAGAGCATATTCTCCGTGGAAGATCCCACCACCGTCAGCACGATCATATATCCCACCATCACGGCGACGCAGACGGTCTCGATGAGGAGCTTCGGCACATTGCTGTACAGGCTGTACTTTTGCACCGCGTTCACATAGCCGGTGCCGCAGGCCTTGTACTGGTCCACGAAATAGGTCTCCCGACCGAAGATCTTCACCTCCTTGATGCCCTGCACGGTCTGGGAGATCCACTTGAACAGGCCGCTGTAGTAGTTCTGATTGTCCTCCCCGGCCTTGTACATGATGGGCTTTAAGATCTTCTTGATCCCCAGGAGCAGCAGCAGCAGACATCCCGCCAGCAGGACGGTCATCATCCCGCTCTGGAAGAGGCAGTAGGCGCCCACGCACAGGCTCACCACCCCGTCGGATACCAGCTGCAGAAGGGTCAGGATCAGGGCATACATATTGTTCACGTCGGAGGTGATGCTGCGCTGGACCACGGCGGTATCGGCATTTAAAAAGAACTCATAATCCCTGCGCAGAAAGTTGCGCATCATCCGCTCGGAGGTTCGGAACTGGTTCGTGTAGACAAAGGAGTACATGGCCTTCTGCTGAAGGTACAGGTATAGGTTTTTGACGATAAAGACCAGGATGAGGAGCGCCATCACCAGGATGGAAAAAGTACGGAAGTCCTCCGTCCCCAGGATCCGGTAGGCCAGCATGGCCGTCTCGCTCCTTCGGACCGCCTCCGGATCGATGACCACGTTCACCACCTGCACCAGCATGCTCACGCCCAGGGTCTGCAGAAGGGCCCCGAACACCATCATCACGCACAGGGCTGCCATGGTCCTTTTCTGCTTTGCGTCCAGCAGGATCTTCAGTTTCTTCAGGATCTTAATCATAGTCCACCTTCATCATGCAAAGTCCCTTGGCAGGGGCCGTAAATCCTGCCTTCGTGCGGTCCTTCGCATCCAAAAGTTCTCTCATGCTCTCCGGCTCGCGGTCCCCGAACCCCACTTCCAGAAGGGTCCCCGTCAGGATCCGCACCATATACTGCAAAAAGCCCGATCCGTGGTACAGGAAGGTCAGATATCCGTTCTTCTCCTCGATCTCGATGAGATCCACCCGCCGGACCGTGGATTTTTTCTTCCCCGCATGGGCGCAGAAGGAGGCATAGTCATGCTCTCCCGTCAGGTACCGCGCCGCTTCCCGCATCCGCTGCACATCCGGCTTTTTCTCCGGAACATAGACGAATTTTCTGTCAAAGACCGGCTTGTCCTCCCCGATGTAGCAGGTATACCGGTAGGTCTTTCCGATGGCATTGTATCTGCTGTGGAACCGGTCCCCGGCCTTCGCCACCTCCAGCACACAGATGTCCTCCGGCAGATAGCGGTTAAAGTATTCCTTGATCTCCTTCGGGGAAAGGGTCGTCTCAAAGACCGCATTGGCCACCATTCCCAGGGCATGCACCCCCGCATCCGTCCGGCCCGCGCCGATGAGCTCCGTCCCTTCCGCATCCAGCATCCGGGCCAGCACTGCCTCCAGCTTTCCCTGGATGGTCATCTCCGTGTCCGGCTGATGCTCCCAGCCGTAATAGCGGCTTCCGTCGTAGCTGATCAAAAAGCGGTAATTCTGCGGCATTTCTTACGCCCCCGTCACATTCCGGATGGCCTGCAGCAGCTCGTCATAGGTCTCATACGCAGGGTACTGGGAATAATCGAGCTTTAGCTGCTGCGTGGTCCGGAACAGAAAGCCGGCGCGGCTGGCCACGATCATCCCGATATCGTTGAAGGAATCCCCGCTGGCGATGGTATCGTATCCGATGGACTGAAGCGCCCGCACCGTGGTGAGCTTGGACTTTTCGCACCGCATCCGGTATCCGGTGATCTCCCCGCTCTCCGCCACCTCCAGGGTGTTGCAAAGGAGGGTGGGATATCCCAGCTTCGCCATGAGGGGCATGGCGAACTGCTCAAAGGTATCGCTGAGGATCAGCACCTGCATCTCGCTCCGCAGGGTATCCAGAAATTCCCTGGCCCCGGGCAGGGGATCGATCTTCGCGATGGTCTCCCGGATCTGGGGAAGTCCCAGTCCGTGCTCCTTTAAGATCCCGATGCGGTACTTCATGAGTTTATCGTAATCCGGCTCATCCCGGGTGGTCCTGCGCAGCTCCGGGATCCCCGAAGCCTCTGAAAACGCGATCCAGATCTCCGGGACCAGCACACCTTCCAGATCCAAACAGGTAATAAACATATTTCCTCCGTCCTGTGACTCATTTTATCCGAAACCCTTTTTGTTTCGGGAACACCATCTAAATATAGTAAACAATTTCGGGGAAAAACACAACCTCAACCCGAAAATCGGCCGTCTCCGCCTGGGTTTCATCCGGATCCCGGGCTAATTGTCTGCATAATTAAACGTTTTCGCCGTTATTGTGTATTCTTTACAGAAAATAGAAACATTATATTCTATTTATTTCAGAATTTCTTTAGATTTTTTTGAAAATTCCTGTTGACAAAAACAAATTATTAGATTATTATGTGTTTACAACAAGGGAAGAAAAAGACGAAAAAAGGTTCGCAAAAAGATCCGCGGACCGGCAACCCGAAAACCGAGAGATGGAGGGTAGTCCAATGGGACACTGAGAAGCTCCAGAAAGAGCACCAAAGATGTATCGATCCTGTAACCGTGGAGGGTAATCCGATGTACTAGTCAGCAGTTCCAAACGAATGGAAAAGTGAGTCCCAACTGAGGATTCCTTCACTTGTTCTTTCCCGAGCCGGGGCGAAAACATGGCAGATAATACGAATACAGGTCCTGAAAAGATCAGATCGCGTTTCGCTTGATCCGTAGGACAAAAGCCAGAGGAGAATGAGCCGGAAGGTAAGGGAATTTACATAGAAAAACTGAATAAGGAGGTCCATTCCATTGGATTTTGAAGAACCTATCTCCTAGGGGCGCCACTCGATCAAGTTCCTGATCTGCCGAGTGGCGCCAGCTTTTTGTCTGCGGATCTCCAAAGAAAACCCGGCCGCATACGGAATGCAGCCGGGCTTTGTTTCGTTTCGGATCATAGCCCCCCGTACAGGGCATCGTAGGCGGTGAGGTACCGCTCGATCAGCGCCTCGTCCGGATTGTTCCCCAGAAGCGCCACACCCTCCGCCGGCAGAAATCCTCCTGCCATGAAGGAATGCCCGCCGCCGGTGCCGATGCCTTCCAGGGCCTTGGCCACCAGATCTCCGCAGCTGATGTCCTTCATGAAATCCTCCGCCCGGACCGAGAACTTGTATCCGTTGTCCCTCTTGGAGTAGACCACTGCCAGGTCCACCTCCTCCAGAGAGAGGATGAAGTCACAGGTGATGGCGATGAGGGCATCCGGACATGCAAAGGGGATGAAGGCAAATCCCAGCTTATCATAGATCTGGATATTGGAAATGGCCGCACCGTATGCACGAAGATCCTGGAATTCCATCTGATTCTGCTCCAGTCTGGACAGCACCGTGGAATCCGCCAGCTTGTGCAGGAATCCGAAGGCGTGGATATCCTCATCCGTGACTCCCCTGGTAAAGCCGCTGGTATCCATCTGAAGACCGTAGAGCAGCGCGGTGGCCACATTCTGCGTCGGGGTCACCCCCAGGTCCTCATAATATCCCGCCACCATGGTGGAGCAGCTTCCCACCATGCGAACGTCCATATAGTAATAATCGATTTTTTCCACCGTGGGATGGTGATCCACGGCTGCCACCTCGTCTCCGATGAGGTCCATGATATTGCCGCCGAACTTCTGAGAGTCCACGCAGACGATGGGGTCATCCTCCTGCATCTCCCCCTCCAGCTCATCCTTGGAATAGATCTCGATCCCCAGCATCTCCACCATCTTGCGGGTATTGAGTCTGTCGATCTTGCCGTGATAGCACAGCTTCGCATCGATCCCGAAATGCAGGAAGAGCTGCTGCAGACCGAAGCCCGATCCCAAAGCATCCGGATCCGGGAAATTGTGGGTCTGGACATAGGCTTTTTTCCCCTTCAGAAGCTCCAACAGTTCGGAAAAGGTATGGGCGTTGTTTCTTTCGATGTCGAGCATGGCAAACCTCCTTTTATGTTTGTTCCGGATCCGGAGACAGGGGGATCCGGTCGATCACGTTTTGTTTGATCTTCAGGTAGTAAAACACCGTGGTAGCCAGAGAGACCAGCTCCGCAATGGGAAAGGCCCACCAGACCCCGGCCAGACCTGCCAGCCGCCCCAGCAGCCAGGCAGCGGGCAAAAGGGCCAGGAGCTGTCTGAGGATGGAGACCACCAGACTGTAGACGCCGTTCCCCAGGGCCTGAAATACGCTGCCCGTCAGGATGCAGTACCAGGCCAGCAGATAGTGGACCCCGATGATCCGAAGGGCCGGGATCCCCACCGTCATCAGGGAAGCATCTCCCGTGTCAAAGATCCGGATCAGCTGTCCCGGGATCAGCTCAAATGCCAGGAACCCCAGAAAAAGCATACAGAAGCCGGCGATGAGGGAGAGGCGGTACACCTTCTGCATCCGGTCCCTCCTCCGGGCACCATAGTTGTAGGCGATGATGGGCACCAGAGAGCTGTTCAGGCCGAAGATGGGCATGAAGAAGAAGCTCTGGAGCTTGTAATAGACCGTAAAGACCGCCACCGCGCTGCGGTTTAACCCCAGCAGGATGGAGTTCATCCCGAAGTTCATGACAGACCCGATGGCCTGCATCACGATGGCGGGCAGCCCCACTGCATAGATATTTTTGATGATCTGCAGGTCCGGGCGAAATCCCCGGATCGCAAAGTGGATATCCGGGTTCTTTTTCAGATTCCGGAAAATGCCGATGCAGGTGGCCACAAACTGCCCGAACACCGTAGCCAGCGCCGCGCCGGCCACCCCCAGCTTCGGTGCGCCCAAAAGCCCGTAGATGAGGATCGGGTCCATGATACAGTTGATGACGGCTCCCGTCATCTGGGGGATCATGGACAGATGGCTCCTTCCGGTGGACTGCAGAAGACGCTCCAGCATGATCTCCATATACACGAAGAAGCTGCAGCAGCAGATGAGCCGCAGGTAGGTGGTGCCGTACTCCAGCTGACGCCCCACGGCGCCCTGCCCGGCGATGAGCTTGTCCGCCAGGAAGAGTCCGATGAAAAGGGAGACCAGATAGGAACAGGCCATGAGAAACAGCCCATGCACCGCTGCCAGATCCGCGGTCTTCTGGTCCTTTTCTCCCAGGGACCTGGAGAGCAGGCTGCTGACGCCGATGCTGGTGCCGATGGCCAGGGCGATGATCACGATCTGCACCGGAAAGGCCAGTCCCAGCGCGCTGATGGCATCGGTACCGGCGGAGATCAGATTCCCGGCTTCGTCATAGATCTGCTCCTGTGTGGTGATCCTGGAGACGAAAATGCTGTCCACCACATTGTAAAGGGCCTGCACCAGATTGGACAGGATCAGGGGCACCGACATGGTCACCAGCAGCTTTCCCACCGCCATGGTGCCCATCTTGTTTTCATGTTGTTGCGTCTCGGCCATAGGTCTCTCCTCTCATCGTCAGGAGGATATTATAGCAAAAAAACACTCCGCCGACTACAAGGAATCGGCGGAATCTGGTAGAATGGCCTTATGAAAATCCTGTTTCCCTACTTCGCGGACTTCGGAGCCGAAGATCTGAAAAAGGCCTTCGAACAAAGCGGACATCAAGTCAGACAGTTTTCCTGCTCCCTGGAGGATCTCCTCTCCCCGGAGCTGGGAGATACCCTCTCCCGGGAGCTTGCGCGGCACCCTGCCGACCTGCTCTTTACCTTCAATTACTACCCCGAGGCGGCGGTATTTTGTAAGGACAAAGGGCTCCCCTACGTCTCCTGGGTCTATGACTGCCCCTGCGTGCAGCTGTTTTCCTATACGGTGATCTTCCCCACCAATCACATCTATGTCTTCGACTCGGACACCTGTGACTATTTCCGCTCCCGGGGGATCGGCACCATCCATTTCCTGCCCATGGCTGCGGATCCGGACAGACTCCTGCGGGTGGCGGGGCAGACCCGTCCCAGGGGGCATGCTCCCGTATCCTTTGTGGGGTCCCTCTACACGGAAAAGCACTGCTTCTACGACCGCATGAAGGGGCTCTCCCCCTACACCGCCGGTTATCTGGAGGGGGTCATGGCCGCCCAGAAGAAGCTCTACGGGTGCAGCATCATCGAAGAGAGTCTGACGGAAAACATCCTGGAGGATATGTACCGCTCCCTTCCTCTGGAACCGGACCGGGGCAGCACCGTCTCCCGCCGGTACCTCTTCGCCCAGTATGTCATCGCCCGCAGGATCACCCAGACCGAGCGGTCGGAGCTTTTGGAACTGGTGGGAAAAGAATACCCGGTGGACCTCTATACCCCGGACCCTGCAGCCCGGATCCCGGGCTGTACCAATCACGGTCCCGCCCACTCCCAGCTGGCGGCTCCCGCAGTCTACGGCGCCTCGAAGATCAGTCTGAACATCTCCCTGCGGAGCATCGTAAACGGCATTCCCCTCCGGGTCTTCGAGATCATGGGAAGCGGCGGCTTTGCACTGAGCAATTACCAGGGGGACCTGGGGCTTTTTCGCATCGGTGAGGAGGTGGAGGTCTTTTCCTCCCCGGAGGAGCTCCTGGACAAGACCCGGTTCTATTTAAGCCACGAGGATTCCAGAAAAGCCATCGCCACGCAGGGACTTCGCAGGATCCGGGAGGAGCACACCTACCTGCACCGGGTTCCGGCTCTGTTGGAAGCGCTCTAGATCACCTGACCACCTTTACATTGTCCGCGCCGTACACGGCAGACAGTTTTTCTGCCAGCACATCCCCTGCCCGGACCCGCAGGTTCGGCGGCAGGACCTTGATCCGTTTGGAATCCCGGATAAAGATGATGACGTCATCCTCTCCGTCGGAATCCGCCAAAAGCGAAAGCAGCTCCTTCTCCGCCTGCCGGTAGCTCTCCTCGGTGTCAAAGCGAAGGAACAGCCCCGTCTTCGGGATCTGAGACGGAGCAGCATCCCCGGAAACGGTGCGGGCATATCCGCCGGTACTTTCTCCCGGACGGCCGTAGGAATTCCTGCCGGCTCCGTCCGTTCTGCCGTATCCGCCCCCGAAATTCCCCCGGGACTTTCTCCGGCTGAATTCTTTCCCCTCCTGCACCTCCGCAAAGGTGAGAAGCTCTTCCAGGATCAGCTTGGCCGCCTTGTCCTCCTCCGCGTTCACCCGTCCCCGGACCAGAACCTTTTCATCCTCCAGAAGCTTTGCACTGTAGGTTTCGTAGGCCTGAGGAAAGACGATCACCTCCACCTGTCCCACTTCATCCTCCAGATTCAGAAAACACATGACCTTTCCGGTCTTGGTATACTTCACGTTCTTTCCGGTGATCATCCCGCCCAGGGTCTCGTAGGCGCCCTCCTGCACCCGGCTGCTGCCGGTCTCTTCATCCAGCGCAAAGGCCGCGGTGCTCTGGGTGACATATTTTGCCAGCATCTCCCGGTACTCCTGGAGCGGGTGCCCGCTGACATAGATCCCCAGAACCTCCTTTTCCATTCCCAGCAGCACCTCCGGCTCATACTCCTCCACATTCGGCATGGGGTACTTCACCAGTGCGCTCTGCTGCTCCATCCCCGGCAGCTGCATGTCAAAGAGGGACATCTGCCCGCTCATCTGATCCTTTCGCTCCCTGGCGATGGCATCCATCATCTGGGCATAGACCGTCATGAGCTGCTGCCTGTTGGCTCCCAGCCCGTCAAAGGCTCCCGCCTTGATAAAGGCTTCCACGGCCCGCTTGTTCACCTCCGTGCCGGCAGTCCTCTCCAGGAAGTCCTGCATGGAGGTAAAGGGGCCGCCGGAGGCACGCTCCTCCACGATGCGCTCGATCACCGGTCGCCCCACGCTCTTGATGGCAGTGAGACTGTAGCGGATCCCGCCATCCGTGGGGACAAAGCCGCTCCCTCCCTCGTTGATGTTGGGAGGCAGGAGGTTCAGCCCCAGCTCCCTGCAGGTGGCGATGTATTCGGAGAGCTTTGTCTGGTTTTCCAGAACGGAGGTCATGAGGGCCGCCATAAACTCCGCGGGGTGATAGAGTTTTAAATAGGCCGTCTGATAGGCCACCACCGCATAGCAGGCCGCATGGGACTTGTTGAATGCGTACTTCGCAAAGTCCATCATCTCGTCGTAGATCTTGTTGGCCACCTGCTCCGGGATCCCGTTGGCCTTGCACCCGGGCACCGGCGCCGGGATCTTCGCCCCTTCTTTGCCCTCAAACTTCGCTGCTTCGATCTCCGCCTCGTTGCCGTTGATGAAGATGTCCCGTTCCACCTCCATCACGTGCTGCTTTTTCTTGCTCATGGCCCGGCGCACCAGATCGCTGCGGCCCAGGGAATACCCTCCCAGCTCCCGCACGATCTGCATCACCTGCTCCTGATACACGATGCATCCGTAGGTGGGGGACAAAATGGGCTCCAGCTGGGGCGCGTCATAGGTGACATGCTCCCGGTCGTTTTTGCCCGCGATGTATTTGGGGATAAAGTCCATGGGCCCCGGCCGGTAGAGGGAGATGCCTGCGATGACATCCCCCAGGCTCTGGGGGCGGAGCTCCTTCATGAAGCTTTTCATCCCCGCGGATTCCAACTGGAAGATCCCCTCCGTGTGGCCTCCCGCCAGGGATTCAAACACCTTCGGATCATCCATCTCCATGGTGTCGAAATCGATCTGCTCCCCGGTGCGCTCCCGGACAAACCGCACCGCATCGTCGATGACCGTCAGGGTGCGAAGTCCCAGAAAATCCATCTTCAAAAGCCCCAGCTCCTCCAGGGTGGTCATGGTAAACTGGGTGACGATGCTGCCGTCGGACCCCCGGGAGAGGGGGACGAATTCATCCGCGGACTTCTGGCAGATGACCACTCCCGCCGCATGCATGGAGGAGTGCCTGGGAAGACCCTCCAGCTTCCGGCTCATGTCTATGACCAGCTTTGCCTGCTCATCGCTCTCTACCAGCGCCCGCAGCTCCGGGTTCATCTCCAGCGCCCGGTCCAGCGTCATGTTCAGCTCCGCGGGGATCAGCCTGGAGAGCTTGTCTCCGAAGGAGTAGGGCAGATCCAGCACCCGGGCCACATCCCGCACCACGCCCTTGGCCGCCAGGGTACCGAAGGTCACGATCTGGACCACCTTGTCCTTCCCGTATTTGCGGGAGACATAGTCGATGACCTCCTGGCGCCTGTTGTAGCAAAAGTCCACATCGATATCGGGCATGGAGACCCGCTCGGGGTTTAAGAACCGCTCAAAGAGGAGCTGATAGCGGATGGGATCGATGTTGGTGATCCCCAGGGTATAGGAGACGATGCTCCCTGCGGCGCTCCCTCTTCCGGGGCCCACGGGGATCTTGTTCTCCCTGGCGTAGTTGATAAAATCCCAGACGATGAGGAAGTATTCCACATATCCCATGCTGCGGATGACACCCAGCTCATAGTCCAGACGTTCCCTCAGGGACTCCATGGTCTGTCCCTCCGGAAGCCGGCCCTCATACCGGCGGTGCAGTCCCCGGTCACAGAGGTAGTTCAGATAAGTCCAGGCGTCGTACCCCTCCGGCACGTCGAAGGCAGGAAGCTTTGTCACGCCGAATTCGATCTCCACATGGCACCTGTCGGCGATGCGCTGGGTGTTTTCGATGGCCTCCAGGGCATAGGGGAAGAGCTCCCGCATCTGGCTCTCGCTCTTGACATAGTACTGGCCGCCCTCATAGCGCATCCGGTCCTTGTCGTTCACGGTCTTGCCGGTCTGCAGGCACAGGAGCAGATCGTGGGCCTCGGCATCCTCCGCATAGGTGTAGTGGCAGTCGTTGGTCACCACCAGATCGATGCCCAGATCCCGGCTCATCTTTAACAGCTCCGTATTCACGGTGCGCTGCATGGGGATCCCGTGATCCTGCATCTCCAGGAAGTAGTTCCCCACGCCGAAGATCTCCTGATATTCCAGGGCGATGCGTCTCGCCTCCTCGGGATGCCCCGCCTCGATGGCCCGGGGGACCTCCCCCGCCAGACAGGCCGAGAGGGCGATGATCCCCTCATGGAATTCCTTCAGCACCTCCCGGTCCACCCTGGGCTTGTAGTAATACCCTTCCGTAAAGCCCCGGCTGACGATCTTCATCAGGTTCGCATACCCCTGATCATTCTCCGCCAGAAGCACCAGATGGTGATAGCGGTCCTCCCCGTGGGTGGCCTCCTTGTCGAAGCGGGAGCCGGGTGCCACATAGACCTCGCACCCCAGCACGGGGTTGATCCCCTCCGCTCTGCAGGCACGATAAAAATCGATCACGCCGTACATGACGCCGTGATCGGTGATGGCTGCCGCAGTCATCCCCAGCTCCTTGACACGCTTTACGTACTCGGAGATTTTGTTGGATCCGTCCAGCAGGGAATACTCGGTATGTGTATGAAGATGCACAAAAGACATGGACTACTCCTTTTGCCTGTTCTCCTCCATGTTCCATTCCTCCCGGATCACATACTGAGGAGAGTTGTTCATACTGATGTAGATCCGGCCGATGTACTCGCCGATGAGCCCCAGCATGATCATCACCATGCCGCCGAAGAAGACAATGGCACTCATCAGGGCCGCAAAGCCCATGACCACCGCGGGGTTTAAGAGCCTTCGGATGATGGTATAGATCCCGTAGACAAACCCGGCAATGGCGGAGAGGACTCCCACTGTGGTGGCCATGCGAAGGGGTTTGACGGAAAAGGCGGTGAAGCCGTTAAACCAGAGATTCAGCAGCTTTTTCAGGGTATAGCCGGAATGTCCCTCCTCCCGCTCTCTGTGGTCCACTTCCACATTGGCGATGGATTTGGTGGCCCGCAGCACCAGTCCGATGACATAGGGGTAGGAATTCTCATAGCGGATCATATCCTCCACCACGAACCTGCGGACGGCGAAATAACTGGAGATGAACAGATCCCTGGGCTTTCCCAGCATGATCCGGAGCATCCAGTCATTGACCCTGCTGCCGAAGTTCCGGAAGCCGGAGTGCTTTTTGTGCGCATAGCTGGCATAGACCGCATCATACCCTTCTTCCAGCTTTCCCAGGAGCCGGTCCACCTGATCGGCCGGGGTCTGTCCGTCATCGTCCAGGCAGACCACGATCTCGCCGTCGGACTTTCGAAGCCCCGCCATAAGCGCCGCATGCTGTCCGAAATTCCGGGCAAAGGAGACACCTTTGATATAGGGCTTTTCCTCGCAGAGCCCCCGGATCACCTGCGCCGTCCCGTCGGGGGAGCAGTCATTGATCAGGAAGATGTCGTAGGTATAGGCATCCTCCATGGTCTTCATCTTTTCCTCGATCTCCCGCACCACATGGGGAAGCGTATGCTCCGACCGGTAGCAGGGGATCACGAAACTGATCTTCTCTCGTTTGCTCACTTCACCGCCCCATCCTTCTCCTGTTTTTTCTTCTCGCTGACCAGACGGTCGTGAACCCGCATCAGGCGGTATTCAAAATCCTTCCGGTCCTTGGAATCGATGACCTTCAGGATCATCCCCGCAAACAGTGCCAGGATCCCGGCCATACAGACAAAGCCGCAGGTGATGAGGGTCGGGAAGCGGGGCACCAGGCCCGTGACCGCATATTCTCCGACGATGGGGGCCATAAAGCACACTGCCAGAAGCAGGAGCACCGCCGCCAGCAGGCCGAAAAACCGCATGGGCCGATAGTTTTTGTACAGAGAGAGCATCTTATGGATCACCCGGATGCCGTCGGGGATGGTATTTAATTTGGACTCGCTGCCGGAAGGTCTGTCCCGGTACTCCACCACCACGTTCTCCACCTGCAGATCGTAGTTTACCGCGTGGATCGTCATCTCCGTCTCGATCTCGAAGCCCTTGGAAAAAACGGGGAAGGTCTTTACGAACTCATAGGAAAAAGCCCGGTATCCCGTCATGATATCCTTGATCTGGGTGTGGAAAAGGGAGTTGATCCCGGTGCGCATCAGACTGTTGCCGAAATTGTGGAAGAGGCGCTTATTCTCCGTGAAATACGTGGAGGAGAGGCGGTCTCCCACCACCATGTCCGCATTGTGACACAGCACCAGGTCCGTCATCTCCCGGGCACTGGCGAGGGGATAGGTATCGTCTCCGTCGATCATGAGATAGCACTCCGCATCGATCTCCCGGAACATCCGGCGGATGACATTGCCCTTTCCCTGCTTATATTCCCGGCGAAGGATCGCCCCGGCCTCTTTGGCCAGCTCCGCGGTCCGGTCCGTGGAATTGTTGTCGTAGACATACACAGCCGCTTCCGGAAGTGCTTCCCGCACATCCCGGACGACCTTTTCGATGGTCTTTTCTTCGTTGTAGCATGGAATGAGTACTGCGATCCGGTCCATAATCCCTCCCTGAAATGTCACATTTCGTATTATACCATAGGAAAGGCATTTGGGAAAATTGATTTCGAAGCCCTTTCTATGATATAGTAAGCGCGGTATGGAACAACACAAAATTGCGAAAAAATATCGTCTCCCGGATGCGGCGCTGTTTTGTCTTCTGACAGCGTTGTTTTTTGCCGTGACGCTGCTGCTCTTTCACAGACAGACCACCACCGTCACGGAAAGCTACAAATCCGATATGATGGCCTATATCCGAGAGATGCTGGGGACCGAGACGAAGTACAGCTTTCCCTATCCCGTCTTTTTCAAGGTGGGGGCCTTCTTCCATCTCTTCACGAAATCCCCCGCCTTCGCCATCGCCCTGGCCACAGCCGTGCTGAATGTCCTGGCCCTGGTCATCTCCAAGCTGTCCCTTAACACCTTCTGCGCATCGGAGAAAAAGCCCCTGCTCTCCCGGGTCCTGGTGACGGCGACGGTGTTTGCCCTCTTTCTCTCCTCCATGCTGTATCTGCGGCCCATGCCGAAGCTGGGCATCTCCTGGAACTATCTGGGGGTCTTTTCCCCCACGCCCTGGCACAATGCCACCTACCTGGCTGCCAGACCCTTTATGATCCTGGCCTTTTTGTGGGGGGCGAAGCTTCTGGACCGCTATGAACAGGTGCGGACCCTCCGGGACCTTCGGGAAAACGGCAGGGATTACGCCCTGTTTTCCGCATTTCTCCTTCTGGCCACCATGACCAAGCCCAGCTACACCATCGTCCATCTGGGGGCCGCCGGACTCATCATGGTCTGGCGCTTTCTCCGGTCGAAGGGGCAGAACCTCGTTTCCTCCCTGTATCTGGGACTTTGCTATCTTCCCACCTTTGCGGATCTGCTGTATCAATACCGGGGCGTCTTCGTGCCGGAGTCCGGCGCGGAGGGCGGCATCGGCTTCGGCTTTCTCACCGTCTGGAGCCAGTATACCCGCAACCTTCCCTGTGCGATCCTGCAGGCCGTCTGCTTTCCTCTGGTGGTCCTGTGGTTTCACAAAAAAGAGCTTCAGACCCATACCAGACTGCGCTTTTCCTGGCAGATCTGGCTCATGGGATTTGCCATGGCTGCGCTCCTTTATGAAAAGGGCTTCCGGATCTATGATTTCAATTTCTCCTGGGGATATATGTGCGGGATCTTTCTCGTCTTTTTCACCTCCGGGGAGATGCTGATCCGGGACCTTCTGACCGGGAAGGACCGCAGGCAGCGCCTTTTCGCCCTGGCGGAGGCTCTGGCTCTGGCCGCCCACCTTTGCTGCGGGATCCGGTATTTCCTGACCCTTTTGTCCGGTGAGATTTATTACTGATCCCCACGCCGGGATCCTTTGCTTTCGAGGAACAAGATGAAACTGCGATTACCCAAGCTGACGGATGAACGAAAAAAAACGCTCCTGAAGGCACTCCTGCTGGCCCTGCTGCCGGGACTGTGCGTCCTGATCCGCGTCTGCCTGCAGGGCTTTCATTTCCTGTACCTGCCGGCCTCCGAGTGGAACGATGAGCTCTTTTATTACAAGCAGGTGGAGGCCATGGTGCACTTCGGGTACCCCCGGGGGTATTTCGGCTTCAACGAAAGTCATGCGTTAAAGCTCTCCTTCGCCGCCTGGAGCCCCGTCCTGGTGTGGCCCTGGGTCCTGTGGGGGAAGCTCTTCGGATGGAACCTCCTCTCCCCGGCCGTCAGCAGCATCGTCTTCTATACCGTGGCGGTATTTTGCTTTGTGCTGTGGACGGATCCTTCCCCCCGAAGATGTGCCGTCCTCTCCCTGTTCTTTCTCCTCTTCACCCCCAACTCCAGGTATCTGCTGGCGGGGATGCCGGAAGTAATCTGCTTCTCGCTCCTTTTGATCTTTACGGGTCTGGCTCTGTCCTATGTCCGGGATGAACGAAAGAGCAGGCTGGCCGCCATGCTGATCCTGGGCATCCTCATGACCTGGATGCGGCCGTATCTGGCACTCTTTCTGCTGCTGGCGCTGTTTTTCCTCTTCCTTCGGTTCCGAAAGGGCCGCAGGTGGATGGGCGCCGTGCTGGCTGCCGGGATCCTGCTCTTTGCCATGGGGGTCTATTATCTCATCGGGCACTACCTCTCCGCCGCCTATTTTACACCGCTCTTTTACACGGACTGGATCCGGGACTTCTTCTCCCTGGGGATCCTTCGCGGGATCCGGGGCATGCTCTCCCGGATCAAATCCCAGGGATCTCAGGCCCTGGGCCATATGATCGAGGGCGTCCGCTCCGGTCTGGCCTCCGGTCTGTTCTTCCTCATGCACGCCTTTCTCATCCTGCTCCTGTTCCTGCAGTGCCTCCGGGAGTATCTGCAGCTTCGCAGGAGGGACAGGTCAGTCTCACGGGATGGGGAGGATTCCTCGGGGCAGACCCCGGAGGGGCTTCGCCTGTGGGGACCGCTCCTGGTCCGTGCCCATTTCCTCTTTTCCTGCATCTGCTTTTTCTTTGCACTGCTTCTCATGTACAAGCTGACGGAGGGCTCCAAGCACCTTCTGACCTTCCTGGCTGCCGGACTCTGTCTGGCGGCTCTGGATGAGGGACGGGGATGGAAGCGGATCCTTCGGGAGGCGGTGACGGCGGCGATGCTGTTATTTCTCTTTGTCTTTCGCACCACCAGCGCCTATGACTTTGCGGTGCCGGTGAAGACCCCGCAGCAGGAGGCCCGCATGGCCTACTGGGGGGAGGTCTTTGCCCGGGAGATGCCGCTTTACACCGAGGAGATCCCCAGCTTCGAAAACACGGTGATCTGGGTGTTTGCGGACGCTGATCCCGATCCGGCCAAAAGCGACCTTCGCCTCACGGACTGGCAGATGCTCTATGCTCTCCCGGAGGGCATGGGGGTGAGCTGCTGCTACCGGGAATACATCCTGGAGAACTTTTCACAGATCAGGAGCAGATACCTGGCGGTCTCCGCGGACGGTCCCCTGGACCGGCTCTGTGCGAAAAACCGCTGGGAGGAGCTGGGCCGGGATGATACGCTGGTGGTATACAGAAGAGTCGATCCGGATCCGGTGCTTCTCTCGGACCTGGCATCCGCCGCAGAGGGCGGTTTTGATGCCGTATTTCTCTCCATGTATCCCACGGAGGGCCTCACGGATGCCGAGATGGCCCATTATTACGGGCAGAGTGTGTACCGGAACCGGGCACAGATCCCGGATGCGGAGACCATGGAGCTGTATCTCATGGCCCTGAAGGACGATCCATCCCCCATCGCCATCCTGAACCTGGGGATCCGGCCGGACCTGGCGGATACCCGGACGCTTCTCGGCGGACAGGGCTTTCACGCCTTTCGGGATGCACACCCGGAGGCAAACATCGCCCTGCTCCCGGCAGCGCCCTCGGAACAGTACTGGCGCGCCCTCTCCGATGCGGAGTATGATGCGGTGTCCGAAAGCTATCGGAGCTGTCTGACAGCCCTGGCTTACTCGGAGCTCCCGGCTTATTTTTTTGCCGCTGACGAATGGCTGGTGGAAAACCCGCAAAATTATACGGATGACTTTACCATAGCGGAGGGGACGGCGCTGCTTCTGTACTCCCAGAACAACCTGGGGGATCTTCATCAGGTCACCGCGCCGCGCCTTCCCTCGTTCCTGGAGCGCTTTGAGCGGATGATCCACTCCTTCCGGATGCCGCCCCGAGCTGTTCCGGATCTGCAGGATACCTGTATCATCGTCCTGGGGGACAGCATCTTCGGCAATTACGACGGCCCCCTCTCCGCCTCCGGGATCCTGGCAGAGGAAACCGGCGCGGAGGTGTACAACTGTGCCATCGGCGGATCCTACGGAAGCCGGGGCGAGGACAAATGCAGCTTTCTCGATATGATCGGCTTTCTGGAGACAGATCCCGGTGCCGGCATCGGTGCGGAGAAGGCCGGGGTATACCAGGCTGCCCGGGAAGCATTAAAGCGCTATGAGGATGGCTCCAAACGCGTCGTGTTTTTGCTGGAATACGGCACCAACGATTATCTCTTCGGCGCCCCGGTGACGGATGAAGCGGTGTCGGAGGGAAGCTTCGAAGGCGCCATGCGCGCCGGCATCGAACGATTGCGGGAGCAGTATCCGAAGGCGGAGTTTCTCCTTCTCGCTCCGGGAGAGACCGCCCTGGGGGATTACGGAAAAGAAGCCCGCAGTGACGCGGGCTCCCCTTTATCGGCTTATCAGATCTGTGCGAAACGCATCGGGAAGGACCTGGGGATCCGGACTCTGGATCAGGCAGCTTTGCTGCAGTTTTCCGCAGATTCCTTCTACCGCTATTACTACTATGACGGCGTGCACTACAACGAATACGGACGATTCCTGTTAGCCAGGCTCCTCATGGATGTATTCTGCGAGTTCTGACCCTCAGGTCCACATGAAATACGAGACGCCCCGGATCAGGCGGAGGAAAAACACCAGGCCGCAGTACAGGTGCCAGCAAAAAAAGATGCAGGCCATCACAAGATATCCCCGGCGGAGCAGGGCCGCGGCCCCTAAAGCTCGCTCCCCCTCCGGGGAAGCGGGTGCGCTCCGAAGCTCCCCCGCTGCGCCCCGAAGGGCTCGCATCAGCGCCCAGACAAAAAGCGGCAGGATGGTAAAGGCGTAGCCCCAGGAGAAATTCCCGTCCAGGGCCCTGCTGCCGCTCTCCGTAAAGAAAAACAGTTCTCCGAATCCCACAAAAGCCATGACCCAGAGGAAGGCTTCTTCTTTTTTCCAGACAGTTTTCTTTCCAAAGACCCCATCAGCCAAAGCTCCCGCCAGCATCCAAAGCGGAAACAGGATGGAAAGCCCCGCCGCCACCAGGGGGTGTGCGCTGTGCAGCCTGAGAGCCTCCCCGGGGGCAAAGACAAAGGAATTCCCCGTATCCGATCCGAAGAGCACCGCATTCTGGACCAGGATCACCAAAAGGGACGGAAGCACCGCGCAGCCAAAGTAGAAGAGTTTTCGAAAGGGGACTCCCTTCAGGAGGTCCAGGATCAGAAACAGGAGCATCGCCGGCGCAAAGGCCAGGAGAAAGCTGGGCTTTACCGCCGTGGTCACCACCAGTGCGGCGGCAAACCGGCTCCAGCTTCCGGCCTGCAAACCGGAAAGATCCCGCATAAGACGCAGATACAGGATGAGACACAAAAGCCCCAGGGGCTTCATCACCAGATAGGTGGAATTGTGCCAGATGGAGGCCGACTGCATCCCGATATAGCGCCCGTCGGCGATCCCCGTCACAAAACAGGGCATCACCAGATTGCACAGAAGCCCCGCAAACAGCTCCTCCATGGACAGATCCCGCAGCCGCGCCCTTTTTCCGGCGGGCAGCTCATGAAGCAGGAGCGCCGTCAGGAACACGGATGCCACCGTGGCCAGCATGAGAAAGAGGGCCGTCAGCACCGCTCCCCGATTTCCCCCCGGCTGCCCGGCATAAAAGATCCGATAGAAAAAAGCCGTCAGAGAGTAGGCCCAGCCATCCTCCACCGCCATGCGGATATGGGCCGGCAGGTCGGATTCATAGGCCGGTGTTTCGGTGACAGCCTGGTTGTAATACAAAAAGAAGGCCCCCAGGGAATAGGCCGTCAGGCAGGCATTCACGCCCATTTGGACAACTGCTTGTTTTCTTTGCATATGCTATAATACCTCTATGAGATTCTCCCTGTCCGAAAACAACATCCAAAAGCTGGCGGTTACGGTGATCCCGGCTCCGAAGCCGGACCCGAAACCCAGCCCGGAAGCGCCCCGTGTGTCGCCGTCTCCGGGGGAGGTCCTCCGGAAACGTCTGCTGCCCGTTCTTCGGCGCATGGCCTCCCGGATCACGCCCCGGCATCTGCGGCTGGCAGCTGCCTTTTTGTGTCTGGCGGGAGGGGTGTTCCTGCTGGGATATTCCCTCTTCCACGCGGAAGCTGCCATACCCGTACCGTTCTGGAGCTGGGAACCCCGGTCTCCGCGGACCCGGCCGACTATCTGGATGGCGGCGTCCTGACCTGCCGCCTGGCGAAGGTGGACCTCTCCGAAGTGGATGAGACCTGCCCCGGGACTTATCCGGTCACCGTCTCCTGTTTCCGGAAAACCTGGTCCTGCACCCTGGAGCTCCGGGATACGGTCCCCCCTGCCCCGGTGCTAAGATCCGGCCCCTTTTATTTTGCGCCGGGAGATGTGCCGGATCCGAAGGATTTCCTGCTCCGGGTCCGGGATGCAGACCCCCGGATCACCTGCCGCTTTGATCCGGACTTTTGCCCCGGGGGGATCTACCGGTGCGCAGAGCCCGGGGAGTATACCATCCCCCTCGTAGTCTCCGACTCTTCCGGGAATGTCTTTCGGACTGCCGCTTCCTTTACGGTGGACCTTCCCCCGGAGATCCTGGGGGTCCGGGACTTTTATCTCACCCCGGGCACGGATGTTGACTTTTCGTCAAATGTCTCCGTCCTGGACCTCACCGATGGGGATCTGACGGACTCCCTGATGGTGGACGACGCTTCCGTCCGTACGGATACCGCCGGAGAATACCCCCTTCGGTATACTGCGGTGGACCGCTACGGTCTGCGCCGGGAGCTGTGCTGCACCGTCCATGTACTGGATGCGGAGCCTCTGCAGGAGCTCATCGGGAGCAGAAGCATCAGCCACCGGGATGTAACGATCCTGGGGGCCCCGAATCCCTATGACACCGGAGCCCGCTCCGGCCTCACCATGGAGGAGACCCTGCAGGAATGTGCACCTGCCATGGTGCAGCTCTATCACTCTTCCGGAGAAAACGGGTATGCCTGCGGCTCGGGCTTTGTGACGGAGATCACCCCGGAGGGACTCTACATCTGCAGCAACGCGCATGTCATCGGGGATTTCTCGGGATGGACCGTGTATTTCCACGACGGGACCGCCGCGGACGGCTTTGCCCTGGGCACCTCCGACCGGTATGACATCGGGGTGGTCTTTGTGCCTTCCATCCGCCTCCCGGCAGGATACGCCGAGTCCCTTTCCACGGTCCATATCGATGTGGGCCGTTGGAACGCTCTGTCAGCGGATCCCCGGGCTCTGCCCCTGGGGCTGGCCCACATCGGCCAGTCCGGAGAGATCGAATATACCAGCACCGGAACCCTGGTGTGCGTTCATCAGCGCTTTTTCTATTTTCAGGGAAACGATCAGACAGAGGTGACCCTGCAGCTGATCCACGGGGACTCCGGGTCCGCCATTCTGGACGAGACCGGGAGCCTCATCGGCGTCGGCTTCGCCTACTCTCTGGAGCCGGAGGTACACTACTGGGCAGTGCCTCTGGATGCCTTCCTGTCCTGCTATGAGGAGATCACCGGGCGCATCCCCTATACCTACTAAACCGCATCCGTGTCTTTCTTCGGGCCTTGGGAGGCCTCTTTGCTGATCCGTTTTTCGCTTCGGGGTCTTAAGAAGCTGCAGGGCCCCTCCTGGGGAAGCTTTCCCTCCTCCGAGAGGCGTTTTAACAGATCCGGCTCCGGTTTGCGGGAGGGCGTCCCTTCGGCCCCTTCCGTGATCCCCCAGGCATTTTGCAAAAGCCCGGTCAGATCCAGGATCCGCTCCGCAGCCTCCGCCGGATTCCAGACGCCGGATATGGTCTCATATGCCGCATGCCCCAGCCGGAGCCGCAGCAGCGGGTCCGCAGCCAGCTCCCGCACTCCCTGAAACAGCGCTTTGCTGTCTCCTTCGGGATAGACGATGCCGTTTTCCCCGTTTCGCAGAAGGAAGGGGACGGCACCGATCATGGAATCCGCCACCACCGCGCAGCCCGCGTTCATGGCCTCATTCAGCACGGCTCCCCAGCCTTCCTTCCGGTCGCTGGTAAACAGGTAGATATCCGCCTTTCGCATCCGGTCCCGCACCTGATCCGGGGTGCGGTATCCGGGGAGCATCACCTCCCGCTCCAGCTTCAGGGAGCGGCGCAGCGCTTTGATCTTCTTTTCTTCCGCCCCTCCGCCGATGATCTCCATGGCAAAGGGGATCTTTTCTTCCTTCAGATATTTCGCGGTCCAGATGGGCAGCTCCGGGTGCTTCCAGTCCAGAAAACGCCCCGCCCAGAGGATCCTCACAGGGTCCTTTTCCGAGATGGACCTGCGGGCCGGATCCCCCCGAAGCGCCGGAAAATACCCCCAGCGCAGCATCTTCTCCGGGTAGGCCCCGAAGATCCCGAAATCCGAAGCCACATACCCTCCCGCACACAGCAGATACACCGGGGCATTGCGGTACCTGGTGTGATCCAGATATTTCCGGCGAAGCCCTCTGGGGGTGATCCATTTCCACTGGCCTTCCTTATACACCCGCTCGCTGTACCGAAGGGTGAGCCTGCCGGCATCCAGTCTGGGCCGGATATAGCTCTCCTCCTCGCAGCCGCCGAAGAGCACCACATCGCTTTCATAGATCAGCTTTCTGCAGCGCGCATTCATCTCTTCGGATGCATAGGCCAGGTGCACATACTCCGGCAGGTCCGGGGTGAGGCCCCACCCCATGTCCACCCGTCCCCGCTCCATGGGCTCCGTCTGGATGAAAGCGAAATCGCCGGGCTCCAGCCGTCTGGCCAGCTCCGCACAGAAGGGCTGCTGATGATGATTGATGTAATTGGAGACAAAGGTAAACCGCATCCTGTCCTCCCGGGAATCCTCTTCAGTTCATGGATCGGTATGTATCCAGAAGCGCCGTGACATTGCGCTCCGGATCGTAGCTTTTCCGGGCATGCGCCCTTGCAGGCACCGTCTTCGCCGCGGCCCTGTCCGGGTCCCGAAAGACCTCTTCCAGTGCCTTCCGAAGGGCCTCTGCCACGGTATCCTGCGGATCGTCCGCACCGCACTCGTACAGGGTTCCTTCCTCCGGCAGGCACATGTCGGGGATCCCTCCCACCCGGGCTGCCACCACGGGGGTTCCCAGCAGCATGGCTTCCCCCAGAGAGTTGGGGGAATTTTCGATGGAGGAGCAGCACAGATAAACCCCGCAGGTACGGTACTCCCGGATCATCCCGGCGGCGTCCAGTCTCCCCAGAAAATGCACCCGGTCCTGCAGACCGTATTTCCGAAGGAGCCTTTTCAGCTCCCGTCCGTAGGCGCCGATGAGGATCCGTCTTTTCAGGCTTCCCCCTCCGGTGACGTCCTGCCCCGCCGCAGCGATCTCCAGATCCGGCCAGGTCTTCTGCAGCTCTCCCGCCGCCTCCAGCAGGTAATGAAATCCCTTGATGGGGTAGTCCGCCTGACTGACAAAGATCCGGTGAGGATACCTTGGTGTCCCTTCCTCCGGATCCTTCGCGGCTTCATAAAACTCCCGCCGCAGGGTCTCCCCCAGATGATGATAGACCGCATGGGGGTTCGTCCGCTCTGAGAGCCCCCGGTCAAAAGAAGTCCTCCCGCCGTGGTGCAGGGCCAGAGACAGGGCCTGTCTTTCGAAGCCCGCGCGGATCTCGAATTTTTCCTGCTGCCGTCTCAGGGTATCCCGCTTTAGCAGATCCCGCAGGGTCACACTGTCCCGGACCCGCTCCGGGAGATTGGAAAAATACCGCTCCGCATAGACATCCATCACGCCCTGGACCGAGATCAGAAGCTTTTCCGGTCTGCCGAAGGCTCTGGCCATGGCCAGAGTATGGGGATATTCCGTCCCGAAGCAGTGGACCAGATCCGGGGAAAAGCTTTGCAGGATCCCCTTCAGATGCCCCTCCAGGGCAGGATCGTACCGCTCCGGAGACGCCGTGTCTTCCGGAAAGGCATAATAGGAGACCTCACGCTCCGGGTGCGCCTTAGGGCGTACGGTGCCGCTCCCGGCATGGGCCGGGTCCGAGACCGGAAAGCAAAGCCCGATCCGGATGTCCCCTTCCCGCTGCAGCAGCGCATCAAAAAGACCCGCCACCCATCCTTCCTTCGGGATGGACGGTAGGCCCAGTGCCTGCGCAATCTCCGGCAGGATCAGATTACAAAGCCACAATACCCTCAAGCTTCACCCTTTCCGGCTCCTTTGGCGCCCCGATAGTATCTGCGGATCAGTTCTTCATCCGCATCCCACAGGAAAGCTCCTGAAACGGGGATCTCCTGGGCCTTCAGAAATTCCAGCGTCCGCTCCAGCGGCTTTCCGCTGTGCATGCCCGCAGGAACAGCCAGGAGAACGATTCCGGCCTTTCGAAGGATCTGTGCGCTCTCCGGCGCCAGTACCGGACTAGGTACCGCCACTGCGCCGCCTATGAGAGCGGCTGCCGCCGAGGGGTCACAGTCCGCAGCGGAAGATGTCACCGCCACCTGCCCGGAAGCCGTCTTCTCCGGACCGGAGAGCACTGCAGCGAGATTTTCCGAAAATTCCGCGCTCCCAGCGCTTCCCAGGCTCCGAAGCCCGTAGCGCTCCCGCAGTGTCGCCGGCAGATAGATGCTGTCCGTCCCCAGCTCCCGCAAAAGCCACGCCGTGCAGACAAAAAAGCAGCACAGCACCGCGGCCAGCACAAAGGCGCGAACAGGACGCACATCCCGAAGGGCTTCCTCCACCGTCACATCCTGCAGCACCGTGATGGCATCCACTCCCTCCACGGTCCGGGCAAAGCCCCCGGTGAGAACGTCCCGGATCTCCTCAGAGAGGCTCCGGGCCAGTTCGGGATCCGTGCTCTGCACCGTCACCACGGGGATGTGATAATCGGATTCCAGCGCCATGGAGGCCATCTGCAGGAAGTCCTCCCGGCTCATCCCCGCCGCTTCCCCGCCTCTTTGCCGCAGCGCCTCCCAGAAGGCGTCGGAGCCCAGATAGGTATTCCAGGTGTAGTCATTGACGTAATAATCCCCCTCCCGGACGTATTCCGTGGTAAAGGAGAGAAGGTAGGACGTCTTCGCCTCATAGGAGACCGGGGGTGCCAGAACGATCTTTGTCAGCACGTACAGCCCGCCGAAAAGCAGACAGCCCAGCACCGTCACCAGAAGGAGTCCGGGAAGGTCCTGGAGAAAACGAAGGAGCAGGAGCCGTTCGTCAAACCGCTCCTCCCCCGCATATCCGTCTTTGAAACCACACATGTCCGTCTTCATTCGTCCCGGTTCCTTCCCTCCTGGGCGGATTTTTTCAGCGCCGTGATCTGGTCGGCCTCCACGCCTTCCGTGCTGTCCGGCCACAGCAGAACCTTCAGGGTCAGGAGCATGAGCTTCAGATCCAGGAGCACGGAATAATTCTCGATATAGGTCAGATCCAGCTTCAGCTTGTCATAGGGCGTGGTGTTGTATTTGCCGTAGACCTGGGCAAAGCCCGCCAGTCCCGCCTTCACCTTCATCCGGAACACGAACTCCGGCATCACCTCCACATACTGGTCGATGATCTCCGGGCGCTCCGGACGGGGACCGATAAAGCTCATCTCGCCCTTTAAGATATTGAACAGCTGCGGCAGCTCATCGAAGCGGATCTTGCGGATGACCTTCCCCACGGGGGTGATGCGGGAATCCCCCTTGGAGGCCAGTCTGGCCACACCGTCCTTCTCCGCGTCCACCCGCATGGAGCGGAACTTCAGGATTCTGAATTCCTTCCGGTCCTTGGTGCAGCGCACCTGCTTGTACAGCACCGGCCCGCCGTCGTAGGCCTTCACGGCGATGGCGGTGATGAGCATAAAGGGAGAGGCCACGATGATGAGGATCAGGGAGCAGACGATGTCGATCATCCGCTTTAAGAACCGCTGCTCCATGGTGAGGCTGTACTCCCTGGTAAGGAGGATGGGGCTGTCAAAGACATGCAGCTCCTCCGCTCCCATGAGGATCACATCGTTTATCTTCGGCAGCAGATAGAACCGGATGGATTTTTCGTAACAGTACTTGATCAGGGGCTTCCGGTCCTGCTCGGAGATGTCTCCCAGCACCACGGCATTGCAGTGCCCGCTCTCATAGTTGGTGGCGATGAGGCTGATGATCTTTTCCGTTCCCTCCTTCACGCTGACCCGCTCGGTGATGACATATTTGTCCGCCCGGCTCTCGAATTTGGACTGAAGCTCCGTGGGGTTCTTTTCCCCATAGACCAGAAGGAGCTTCCGGGGCGGGAACAGATGCCGGTAGATGGCATTGGCCAGCGGGATACACACCAGCACCACCCCGAACTGCTCGAAGAGCATGCGGATAAAGTAGGTGGGCCGAAAGAGTTGGTAAGCCATGACGGAGAGTTCTCCGTAGATCACGATGTCCGCCATGATGGTGGCGATCATCTGGGAAAAAATGATCTCCACGTTCTTCTGGTATCCCAGCCTGGCTCCTCCGTAGAGAGAGGAAAAGAGGAACAGGATGACGCCGAAGATGGTGATCTCCAGCACATGTCCCCAGAAATAGAACACAAACCGCAGCTCTCCGTAGAGGCTGTGGCGGAAGTGGAAGTACCAGTGGTAGGCGAAAACGCCCACCTCCAGGATAAAGCAGATCAGGATCAGGCCCAGATTGATGAGCCTCTTGAAGGATTCCATTTTTTGCAGTCGTTCCTGGTTTGTCATAGATCTCCTCGCAGTGAACCTCCGCCCCCCGGGCGGGTATTTTATCTGCCGGCGGATCCTCTGATCTTCATCAGCACGCCGTGCAGCCGCCGCACTCCTCTGGCGGGAAAGTGGGTCAGCAGGATGAGCTTTCTTCGGTGATCCCGGCGCAGATACGGGTTTCTCCTGATCTCCCGCTTCATGCCCCGAAGACGCCTCATCACGGAAGCATAAAAGGCATTCTCCCGGTTCATCCGGTCCGTGGGGATGTGAAGCAGAAACCACATGGCCTGCACGAGATAAAAATGGGTGATCTCCCGCTCATGCCCGGGAAACACCCGCTCTCCGAAGGTGCGGGCAAAGTCCGCATTTTGCAGACTCACCTCATAAAAGGCCTGGTTGTAGGATCCCCTGGTATTGCTCTCGCTGCTCAGGACGATGTGGTATCCCAGCCTGGGCACCGTCAGGAGCTGTCCCATCCGCTCCGTCATCCGAAGCAGCAGCTCGAAATCCTCATTGAGCCGCCCCTCGCTGAAGCGGAAGCTCTTCATGAATTCCGCCCGAAGCAGCTTGGTGCAAAAGGAGCTGTCGCCGGTGTGGAGCATCAGTTCCGTGAAGAATTCCTCCGGGCTCTGCAGGATGCATGCATCCCCCGGTCCCGTCTTCGGGGGGGTGATCATCCTTCCGGACAGATCCTCCTCACAGCTTAAGATCTGGGCCATGGTAGCCTCCGGATGGGCCTGCAGGGCGCCTCGCAGCTGCTCATACATATCCGGCTCGATATAGTCGTCCGCATCCAGAAACCCGATATACTGTCCCGCAGCCTCCCGGATCCCCACGTTCCGCGCGGAGGAGGAGCCGCCGTTTGGCTTGTGAAAGACCCGGAACCGGTGATCCTTTTTCACAGCCGCATCACACAGGGCCGGGCTCTCATCCTTCGATCCGTCGTCCACCAGAAGGACCTCAAAGTCCCCGCAGGTCTGGGCCTGAATGCAGTCAAAGAGCCGCGGAAGATAGGCCGCGGCATTGTAGACCGGTATGACGATGCTGATCAGTTCTCCCATGCCCATAGTTAAGGAAAGTATAGCACTTCTTCAAGTATAATGCTATACTACGCTTATGGAATCCAGTGCACTCATCTATCTCACACTCATGGCGGTCACGCTGTTTCTGGCGCTTTTCGTAAAGCGTCCTTTTCCTGTCCTTTCCTGTGCCGGAGAGCGGCGGGAAGCGCACCGGATCCGGACCAGACAGGATGCCAGAAATACCGCAGCGGAGGTCGCCATCTACCTGCTCCTGACCGGAGTCTCTGCCTGCCGCATCGCCGTGGGGAACGATTACTGGGTCTACCGCTTCAACTTCAATCTCATCGCCCAGAACCGGCATGTCTCCTCCGAATATGGCTTCAATGCCATC
>JAFYFY010000089.1 GCA_017543485.1 Lachnospiraceae bacterium
ATCATGGTGCCCAGCTGCCCGGAGATATTCTCGATGAGGGCGGTAATGTTCTCGGTGGCGCCGGTGGTCTGGTTGGCCAGGCTTCCGATCTCGGATGCCACCACTGCGAAGCCCCTTCCGGCCTCTCCCGCTCTCGCCGCCTCGATGGAGGCGTTGAGGGCCAGCAGACTGGTCTGCTCCGCTACATTTGTGATGAGATCCGTAATGGAGTTCATCTGGCTGGTGTACTCCTGGAAGGTCTGCAGCGCCTGCGCCACATCCCTGCCCTGCTGCTCGGAAGCTGCCGTCAGACGGTTCAGGTTCTCGATGTGCTCCTGGCCCTCCCGGACCGCGCTGTTGGTGGTATCCATGTTGTCGTTGATGACGGAGGTGGCTTTCTGCACCTTGCCGATGTAATCCACGATCTCCTCGGTCTTCACCAGCTGATTCTGGATCGCATCCGCGCTCTCGGCGGTACCGGAGTTCACTTCCTTCATGGAGTTCAGGGTCTGGTCCATGGAGTCATTGAGGACATCCATCTGGGAGGAGACATCCTCCACCTTCTTGATCATATCCCCGGAAACCTCCAGGATCTCGCTCAGCAGGTGGTCGGTCTTTTCCTTTTCCGCATTGATCACGTCCATCTTGGCCGTGCTGATCTTTTCCAGGGTGGCGGAGACCAGGATCAGGAAGATGTTGATGACGATGGTCAGGAGCAGCTGGATCTCCACCGTCACGATGGCCTCCTTTGTGAGCCCCACCGTCACGGCCTTCGCGATGACAGCCGCAATGTTCACCAGGACCACGCCCGCGCCCAGAAGTTTTGTATACTTCAGGTCACTGTAGACCGTGACTGCCAGAAGCATGGGATATACATAGGTAAAGACCAGGTCATTCTGGGCCGTAAAGAGCGCGAAGCAATACAATACCGCAAAGGTGATGGAAATGATATGCTTGATCGCCGTGGAATCCTGCTTTTTGCCGTACACGATCCAGGACCATACAGGGGAAAGAGCGCACAGGATCAGGATCGCCACTACGTACCCCCAGGTACGGTTCCCTTTGATCCCTTCGATCAGATAGGCGATGGCGATGATCACGTCCATGACCGTCACGGCGATGGATGTGACGCGGTTTGCAACAGCAAGTTCGGGGTTTTGCACTTTGTTCTCCATAAGAGACCCTCCTGTCTAATACTGTTTTGCTTCTTCCTCGCCATTCAGCACGCGCAGACCGCCCTGGCACAGCGCAAGAAGCTCATCCTCACCGGGATAGACCGTAAAAGGAGCGATCCAGCCCGCCATTTTCTTCATCGCCTCTACCACTTCTGCCCCATAGGCGATTCCGCCGGTCACAATGATCTGATCTACTTTTCCTTCCAGAACGCAGGCCATGGAGCCGATATCCTTGCAAACCTGATAGATAAAGGCTTCCTTCACGGCCGCAGCCTCGGCATCCCCGGCATTTGCGCGCTTTGTCACCTCACGCATGTCGTTGGTCCCGAGATATGCATTGAAACCGCCGCCGCCCACGATCTTTTTATAAACTTCTTTTTCGGTATATTTCCCGGAAAAGCACATCTTTACGAGAGCTCCGCTGGGAACCGCTCCGGCTCTCTCGGGAGAGAAGGCTCCGTCGCCGTCCAGCGCATTGAACACATCCACTACCTGGCCGCCGATATGAGCTCCCACGGAGACACCACCGCCCATATGGACCACGATGAGCCGCAGGGAATCATAGGGCTTGCCGATCTCCTTGGCATACCGCTTGGCTACCGCCTTCTGGTTCAGTGCGTGGAAGACACTGACACGGGGAAGCTCCGGCACACCGGAGTATCTGGCCACGGGGGCCAGTTCATCCACCACCACGGGGTCTACGATAAAGGAAGGGATCCCCAGCTCGTCACCGATCTCTCTGGCCAGGATGCCGCCCAGATTGGAGGCGTGCTGACCCTGGACGCCCTTTTTCAGGTCCTCCAGCAGCTCGTCGGTGACCCGGTAGGTGCCGCCGGGGATGGGTTTTAACATGCCGCCGCGTCCCACGATCATGTTCAGGGACTTCATATCAAAGCCCTTGGAAGAGAGGAGATCCGTGATGATCTTCTTACGGAAATCCTTCTGATCCACGATGGTGGCATAAGCGGAGATCTCCTCGGTGGAGTGCCGCAGGGTCTCCTCAAAGAGCAGATTCTCATCCTCATAGACTCCGATCTTCGTGGAGGTGGAGCCGGGATTGATGATCAGGCTTTTGACTGACATTTCGATTCTCTCCTTCCGGTTTAAGTGTTTTTCTTCATCTCCTCGGCCACCACGGCAGCCAGGGCGATGGAGTGAAGCTTGGTCTCAAAGGTATCGGAACGGCTGGTGAGGATCACGGGCACCTTTGTGCCGGTGAGGATGCATCCGTTCTTGATGCCGGGGATCATATGGACCATGGCCTTGTAGACCAGGTTTCCTGCATGGATGTCCGGGAACAGGAGGACGTCCGCATCTCCCTGGATCCGGCGGTCCAGTGCGTTCTTGTGCTTGGCTGCCTCGGGATCGATGGCCAGATCCAGGGACAGGGGACCGTCCACGATGCAGCCGGTGATCTCGCCGGCCAGATTCTTCTTCGTCAGCTCCGCAGCCTCCACGGTGGTCTCCATCTTGGGATTCTCCACCTCTACCGCTGCCAGGGGCGCAACCTTGGGATTCTCCACGCCGCAGGCCTTGCAGACGGGAACCGTATTCTCGATGATATGGATCTTATCCTCCAGAGTCGGATAGGTCATGAATGCCACATCCGTCAGGAAGAGCAGTCTGTCGATGCCGGGGACTTCAAAGACGCACACGTGGGAGAGCACGCCGCCGGTGCGAAGGCCGACTTCTTTGTCCAGCACACTCTTTAAGAAGTTCTTGGTGTCGATGATGCCCTTCATGTACATGTCCGCAACACCGTCATGGGCCAGCTTCACAGCCTTCAGGGAGGCCGCGATCATATCCGGCTCATCGATGATCTCGTATCCGCCGAGGTCCATGCCGATCTGTGCGGCGATCTCCCGGATCTTTGCCTCATCGCCCACCAGAATCGCGTCTGCGATTCCCTGCTCCTTTGCAGCCTTCACCGCTTCCAAAACCGCTTCGTCCTGTGCCACGGATACGGCCACGGTCTTTTTGCCGCACTCCCTGACCTTGGAAATGATACTCTCAAAACTCATGAAACATCTGCCTCCTTAGCTGATCATATATTCGCCAACTCCAAAATACTGGAGTTCAAGCATCGTGATGTCATCATAGGGATCCTGTCTGCTGGTGAAGTTGTCCAGCTCCCTCTTTACGGTATCGAGCCGCTTTCTGGCGTCCTTGCTGATGTTCAGGTTCAGGAAGGACAGCATCTGCTCGGTGCCAAACTCCCTGTTCTCCGCGCTCCGGGCTCCCGGGATCCCATCCGTATACAGGAACAGGCAGTCGCCGGGGGAGAGCACCGTGGTGCTCTGTGCAAATTCCGCCTCTTCATCCACGCCCAGATCGATGTTCTTTTCCGAGCGAAGAAGGGCGTAGGGCTGATTCGAGTGCATCAGGGCGGGATATTCATGTCCCGCATTGGCATAGTGCAACTCACCGGTGGAGATGGTCAGGATCCCAAACCAGGCAGAAGAAGCGATCTGCTCTCCCACCTCGCCGCAGAGCTGGCGGTTTACGGTGCTTAAGACCTCTCCCGGCTCTCCGCCCTGCATGGCGCGGCCCTGGATCAGGGTCTTGGTAATGGCCATGTAAAGAGCTGCCGGAACCCCCTTGGAGTGGACATCGCCGATGGCCAGTCCCAGGTGGTCGTCATCGATCAGGAAGAAATCATAGAAGTCACCGCCGATCTCCTTTGCGGGGATCATCATGGCATAGACATCGAACTCTCCCCTTCCGGGGAATGCGGGGAATTTCGCAGGGAGCATATCCTTCTGGATCTGCGCCGCCACATTCAGCTCCGTCTCCAGCTCGCTCCGCTCGTTTCGAAGCGTTGTGATGCTTCCGAGATAATCCACGATGCGCTTTTGCATCTGGTTCACATTGTCATACAGCTCCGCGATCTCGTCCCTGCTGTCAAGCTGCTTTTGCAAAACCCCGGCCTCTCTGTAGGAAGCCCCGGCGGTGGGTGCAAATCTCTTCATCTCCTCCGTCAGCTCATCCAGCGGAGTGACCACCACCCGGTTTGTGAGCCGGACGGCCAGGATGCTCATGATCACGGCGACGATGATACCGGCCAGGGCTACGATCCCCAGGAATCCGTATTTTTCCGCCGTGATCTCGTCCATGTCGATGTCCACACCGACACTGGCCACAGCCTCTCCCGCCGAATTGTAGACCGGTGAATAGGCCGAACTCAGCCAGCCCCAGTCCGTATGGGTGACCGTAGCCGGAACGAACACGTCATTGTCCACCACGCCCTTGAACACATCCTCGCGGTCATCGGGACTTCCGCTGTAATAATACGGCTCATCCGGATCCAGAACGGCGTAGTCCACCAGGGCATTGGCATCCTGGAAGTCAAATACATAGACCCATTTCACAT
>JAFYFY010000090.1 GCA_017543485.1 Lachnospiraceae bacterium
CTTCGCCCGCTCCACCATCTCGCAAAAGCGCTCTTTTTCAAACAGGGGAGTCACCCTCCCCAAAAGCCGCCCGGCAGGCTCCGGTGCCTTCTCTCCCTTTCGGAGGATCCCCGCCATCTCCTGCAGCTCCAGCTCCGCCTCCCGGTACCCTTCCTCGGGATCATCCAGAGGCATGTTCGCGATGAGGAGGATCTTCTGCCGGATGTTGTCGAAGGCGATGACCCGATCAAAGAGCATCAGATCCACGTCCTTAAAGTCCTCCGTATCCTCCGCCACGCTGCGAACGGCAGGTTCCGCATAGCCCAGATAGTCATAGGAAAAATACCCCACCAGGCCGCCGGTAAAGGGGGGCATGGAGGCAAAGCGGGGACTGCGGTACCGGGACAGGAGCTCCCGCAGATAGGCCGCCGGATCCTCGGTATGGCTCGTTTCGGTGCCTTTTTCCGACGTTACTGTCAGTTCTCCGTTTTGCAGAACGATGGAGAGCTTCGGATCATACCCCAGAAAGGTATAGCGCCCCCAGGTCTCGTTGGCCTGGGCGGATTCCAGCATATAGCAGTGGCTGGACCTTTTTTTCAGGATCCGCACAGCCTCGATGGGGGTGATAAAATCGGAGAGGATCTCGCAGCACACCGGCAGGACGTCGTATTTCCCGCTCTGTGCGATCTGACGCACTTCCTCCAGGGACGGATAAAGATTCATCATGGCGCTCCTTTGCTGAAACAAAAAAAGCTCAAAAAAAGACTCCTTCGCGGTTTTGGCCTGCCAGGGAGTCTTTCATCATACGCTGGGGAAATTATAACGCACGGGTCCGGATTTGAAAAGCCCGGATGCGTCGGGAGAAGGCCCCGTCAGGAGGTCTTCCGGCCCACGATCTCTTCATACAGATCCAGTCCGAAGCTGGTGAGCTCCGGCTCGTGGGGGATCATGCGGTAGGTCCGCCGCCCGTCCGGCGTCCGCTCCGCGGAGAAAAAGGCCACCCCCGAGTCCGGCCGGTCCTTCGTCTCCTGATGGATCCGTCTGGCAAAGGACAGAAGGTGGGTGACGGTGAGGATCCGAACCCCCGCTTCCATCAGGGCGCGGATGATGTCATAGGCGATGAGGGACCCTTCCTTTTCCGTGGTGGTGGCAAAGGACTCATTGAGAAGCAAAAGGGACCCGTCGCCAATCTGCTCCACGATCCGGTTCATGCGCCCCAGCTCCTCATCCAGCCGGCCGCTGTTCATCTCGCTGTCCTCCCGGCGGGTAAAGTGCACGAAGATCCGGGGAAAGATCCCGGCGGCGTAGGACTTTGCCATGACCATGAGCCCACACTGCATCATCACCTGGGCGATGCCGATGCTGCGAAGGAAGGTGGATTTTCCACCCTGATTGGCACCGGTGACGATCATCAGATCCGTCCCCCGGAGGGAGGTGCTGTTCCCGATGACGTTCACCCTGCGCTCCAACCCCATCACCAGTTCCCGCAGCTCCGTAAAGTCCAGATCCCGTCTGTCACAGACCACGGGGAAGCACCACTCGGAGCTCACCCGCTCCATCTGAGCCTTGAGCTGCACCGCGGAAAGGTAAAAGGCGGACTGGAATTTCACCCGGTCAAAGAAAGTCTGAAACTCCTCCGTCAGGCCTCCCAGCTCCGCAACCAGGTAGCTGACGATGCCGTACTCCAGGATCTGGGCTTCCTCCCCGATCCGGGGGTCATTTCGGATGGAAAAGGAATCCGGGATCCGGGCGTTTACAAACTCCCGAAGTCTGTCCCTGGTGCTGCCCCGCTTCAAAAACTTCACGCTCTCGGAGGAAACCTCCTCCAGCTTCAAAGAGCTGAATTTCAGCCCGTCCTCCAGCCCGCATTCCATCACGATCCGGGGCTTTACCTCCTGACTGCGTCCCTCGTCCTCCTCATCGGCGCCGGCGGTATAGAAGGAGATATCCGCCAGGACGCTGCGGATCCCCTCCTCCCGCTCCTTCGGAAAGGCCTCTGCGAAATCCTCCCGGAAGGTGCGCAGCCCTTCGGAGGAAAAGTCCTCTTCCTGAGAGAAAAGGAGGGTGCGGATCTCAGAGAGGGTATCGCAGAAAAGATGTACCACCCGGATCTGGGTGATAAGCTTTGATGCGGGGCTCACCTGCCTGCTGCTGCTTGGACCGCTCCGTCCCAGTTCCTTCCACTTCAGCAGCAGCTCGGAGCTGATGCGGTAGAGCTCCCGGATAAACTCCTCATGGCGGATGCAGTCCGCTATAATCTCCTGTCGGTAGCGGATCTCCTCTTCGGAGGACAGCGGCGACATCATCACCGTCCGCAGGGTCTCCATCAGGTAGGGGTCCTCTTTTTCCACGCTCTTTACCGCGCCGTCTTCATAGACCAGCTTTCTGGCAGCACAAAGAAACAGCGTCTCCAGGCCCAGGTCCTTGATGATGCTGGCCGTGTCATAGTAGGGACTTTCTCCGCCCCGCTCTCTGCCCCGGTATAACAGACACACCTTCATAAGCGCTCCTTCAGCTCCTCATAGGTCAGGTGGTATTTTTTCACCACATCCTCCGCACAGGCGCTGTCATCCGCATCTCCCCGCATGATCCGGAAGGTCCGGACCCCCTGCTCGTTTCGCTGGGCTCTGAGACTCACCACGCCCTCCCGTTCCTGGGCCAGCTCCTGCAGGTGGGTGACATAGATTCCCATGCAGCCCAGGCCGATAAAGTGATCCAGCACCTTTTTGCCCATGATCAGGGCATCATAGTTTGCAGCGGTGGTAAAGAGCTCATTGATCACCACAAAGCTCCCTTTTTTGTGCTCCTCCATCATGGGTGCCAGCCGCACCAGCTCCTCCATGAGCTTGCCCCGGCCGGTCTCCACACTCTCTTCCACGGAAAAGTGTGTCTGGATCCGGGGATAGACGGGCAGGACGGCGGATACTGCCGGAACGTCCAGGCCCATTTTCGTCAAATAGACCAGCTGTCCCAGACTTCTGGCAAAGGTGGTCTTTCCCCCCTGGTTCGGCCCCGTCAGCACAAAGAACCGCTCTCCGTCTCCCAGGCGGCAGTCGTTGGGGACCACTTCCTTTCCTTCGGAGAGATTGGTGAGGGCCAGCGCCAGGTCGTAGAGCCCGGCCGTCTCCAGCGTCTCCCCCTCCGCGATCCGCGGCGCGCAAAATGCGTATCCTGCCTGTTCCATCTCCCGCTGCAGCATGCAATAGGAGAGGTAGAACCGGATCTCGCTCTCAAACTGCACCTGCACGGGCTTTCGGTATCCCTCATAGCAGTCCGCGGTCTCCTGGAGCTCTTTGAAAAACGCCGGCTCCTTCTTCATCAGGATCTCCAGGCAGGCCTTTTCGATCCCGGAGAGGGTGGGGTCTGTCAGGAAGGGATTGCGAAGCTGCCGGACCGCTCTGCCGGTCTGTGCCTGCATCCGCTCCTCGTAGGCGCCGCTTCCCTCCGAGCCTCCCTCCGCGCTTCTAAGTTCCACGCTCATCCGGTCCTTTTCATAGGTGATGACGAAACGAAGGCTTTTGATCCTGCCAAGGAGGCGCTCCGTCAGGTTTTTTAAGTTTTTGTATGCAGCGCTGTCCTGGAGCTCTTGCAGGATGCGCAGAAACGCCTGCAGACCTTCGGAGGTCACCTCCGCCTTCTCCAGTCCCTGACGCAGGTCTTCATAGGCACGGCAGTACCGGTCCGCTTCCCGGATCTGCCAGACAGCCCTTTGCAGCGGGATCCGGACCTTTTCCTTCTCTGCACACAGCCCGTCCACCTCCTCCAGGTCCCGGGTAAAGCGCATCAGAGCCGCATATACCGGCTCCTTTTTCACATCCCCGTACACGGCGCGCCGGTAGGCGGTCTCCTCCGGCGTCGCCGGCAAGTCCCGGTAGCATTTCACGGTTTCCCGCCCCCATTTCCCCCGGATCCTTTCAAACACCTGCAGAAGGTTCAGATCCTGGTAAAAGGGTTCCCCGGCTTCCGGCGGCTCGGAGGCTTTTCGCTCCGGACGCAGAATGCTGAAGTCGTCATGATCCTGATTTTTCGGTTGGTCTGTTTTGGTTGCGGCTTCCATATGGCCCTGCCTTTTCGCGCTCTTTTTGCGATCTGTTTCGCGCTCTGTTCCGCGATTTATTCTTCGTTCTCCCCTGGCTCTTCCAGGAATTTCTCCATCCAGATCATGTTGTACC
>JAFYFY010000001.1 GCA_017543485.1 Lachnospiraceae bacterium
ACATCCGCATGATGCAGAAGATCCCTCTGGATCAGTACATCGAGTTCCAGAAGCTCATGGTGGAGGCGGATGATGTGTGGCACACCGCCAAGGAAAACAATGACTGGAAGCTCTTTGAGCCCGTTCTGGAGAGGGTCTTCGACTTCCACAAAAAGATCGCGGCCTGGTGCGAGCCGGAAAAGGCTCCCTACGACTACTGGCTGGACCACTTCGAGGAAGGCCTCACCATGGAAAAATGCGAGTCCTTCTTTGCCTCTCTGAAGGGACGCATCGTGCCCCTGCTGCACCGGGTGCAGGAAAAGCCCCAGCTGGACAACTCCATCCTCCACGGGCACTTCCCCGCTGCGGCGCAGGAAGCCTTTTCCTATGAACTGATGAAGCTCATCGGGCTGGACCTGGACCATGTGGGACTGGCCACCACGGAGCATCCCTTCACCACCAGCATCGGCTCCCACTTAGATGAGCGCATCACCACCCACTATCACGAGGAGGACTTCTCCAGCTCCATGTTCAGCGTGATCCATGAGGGCGGACATGCACTGTATGACACCGGAAGCGACCGGGATCTGGCCTACACCGTCTTGGACGGCGGCGTCTCCATGGGCATCCACGAGAGCCAGAGCCGTTTCTACGAGAACATCCTGGGCCGTAGCCGCGCCTTCTGCGAGTATATCTTCCCCTCGGTACAAAAGCACTTCCCCCAGGTACAGGGAACCGCGGAGGAGTTCTACCGGGCGGTGAACCGGGCGGAGCCCAGCCTCATCCGCACCGAGGCGGATGAGCTCACCTATGCGCTCCACATCATGGTGCGCTATGAGCTGGAGAAAAAGATCTTTGCGGAGGAGATCCAGGTAAAGGACCTGCCCGCAGAGTGGAACAGACTCTACAAAGAGTACCTGGGCATCGAGGTGCCGGATGATAAGCGGGGCGTCCTGCAGGACAGCCACTGGTCCGGCGGCTGCATCGGGTATTTTCCTTCCTATGCCCTGGGAAGTGCCTACGGCGCCCAGTATCTGCGCAAGATGAAGGAGACCGTGGATGTGGACGGATGCATCCGCAAAGGGGATTTCGCTCCCATCGGAGAATGGCTCCGGGAGCGCATCTGGAAGTACGGGTCCTTTCTCACTCCGGCTCAGGTCTTTGAAAATGCGGTGCACGAGCCCTTCGATCCCACGGTGTTCACCGACTACCTGGAGGAAAAATATACGGAGCTGTACGGACTGTAAGAAAGATCCGTCCCGGCGGCACGCTCCGTCCTCCGGACAGATCCTCTCTTCTGCAAACAAAATAAGAGCAGCGGTTTTTCGCCGCTGCTCTTTTTCTTTCTCTGTTTCCGTTTTGGCTTACCCGCGGTTTTACTTTCTTCGGGTCCTCCCTGGGTTTCTTACACCTCTTCGTCGTCCTCATCCGCCTCCGGCTTCACATCGTACACCTCTCCCTCCACCAGCTCCGTGTAGAGATGTCCGTCCAGATGGTCCAGCTCATGGCAGATGGCCCGGGCCAGAAGCTCCTCCCCCTCGATCTCGATGGGCTCCATCTCGATGTTGAAGGCGCTGCATTTTACATGATTGGGTCTGGTGACGATACCGCCCTTTCCCGGAAGGCTCAGGCACCCTTCGTTGCCGGTCTGCTCTCCGTCCGACTCCGTGATCTTGGGGTTGATGAGGATCATGGGATCCTCTCCGGTGACATCGATGACCACGATGCGCTTTAAGACGCCCACCTGGGGGGCCGCCAGTCCCACGCCGTTGGCTTCGTACATCGTCTCCAGCATATCTTCCACCAGCTCCCGGATCCTGGGGGTGACCTCCGTCACTTCCTTGCAGGGCTTGTTCAGCACCGGATCGCCGAATTCTCTGATACTGCGAATTGCCATGGTTTCTTTCCTCTTTTTCTCTTTACGTTCTTCCTTTGATGTCTGCCCGTGCTGTCTCTTCCGGTACCGATCCGCATGCGGACCCTGCCGGCCTCTCACAGAAGGTTGATGGGATCCAGGTCAAACTGTACGATCTCCCGTCTGCCTTCCATCCCCCGCAAAAGCTCTTCCAGCGCGTCCTTCGCGCCGATGAGGGCATCCTCGTCCTTTGCCTTCAGATACAGCACATACCGGTACTTGTCATTCACCTTCCCGATGTTACCGGGAGCAGGCCCCAGCACCGAAATACGCCTCTCCGAATTTACCACATCTGCGGACTCTTTCGCAAGTCCTTTCGCCAGCTCCCCCGCCAGGGCCTTTGTCCTGCCCTCATCCGCGCCGAAGACCTGAACCGCCAGCATATGTCCGAAGGGCGGGTATCCGGAGAGATCCCGGTACAGGCTCTCCTCTTCGTAGAAGCCTTCATAGTCCTGGGCCGCCGCATAGCGCACCGCATAATGCTCCGGCTGATAGGTCTGGAGCACTGCCGCTCCGGGCAGCGTCCCCCGCCCTGCACGGCCCACCGCCTGGGTCAGGAGCTGAAAGGTCCGCTCCGCACTTCGAAAATCCGCCATGCCCAGACTTAAGTCCGCAGCCAGCACCCCCACCAGGGTCACCTTGGGAAAATCATGCCCCTTCACGATCATCTGGGTCCCGATGAGGATCTGTGCTTCCTCGTTCAGGAAAGCCGCCAGGATCTTTTCATAGGAGTCCTTGGTCCTGGTGGTATCCCGGTCCATCCGCAGGGTCTTAACCCCGGGGAACAGGGCCTTCAGCTTTTCCTCGATGCCCTCCGTGCCGATGTGAAATCCCGCCAGATATTTGGATCCGCAGGCGGGGCACAGGGAGGGCTTTACCGTCTCATATCCGCAGTAGTGGCACAGGAGCCTCCCACCGTAATGCTCCGACAGGGAGACATCGCAGTGGGGGCATTTGATCACTTCCCCGCAGGATCTGCAGCTGACGCATCCCGCGTACCCTCTCCTGTTCAGAAAGAGGATGCTCTGCTCCCCTTTCTCCAGTCTGTCCTGCAGCAGGGTCAGCAGTCTTCGGGAAAAGATGTTCCGATTCCCCTCCCGCAGCTCCTTTCGAAGATCCACCACCTCCACCTCCGGAAGCGTCCCGCCGGTAAGACGTTCGGTGAGTTCATACAGCTGTGCCTCCCCCCGTCTGGTCTGTTCGTAGGCCTCCAGACTGGGAGTGGCGGAGCCCATGACAAAGGCGGCCCCGGTCATCTTCGCCAGATGGGCTGCCACTTCCCGGGCGTGGTATTTGGGCGTGTTCTCGGATTTGTAGCTGCTTTCGTGCTCCTCATCCATCACGATGAGCCCCAGGTTCGGAAAAGGCGTAAAGAGGGCGGAGCGGGGACCGATGATGATGTCGATCTCCCCGTTTTTCGCCCGCTGACACTGATCATACTTTTCCCCCGGGGAGAGGGTGGAATTCAGAACACTCACCCGGTCTCCGAAGCGTCTGTGAAACCGGAGCAGGGTCTGATAGGTCAGGGCGATCTCCGGGATCAGGCAGATCACCTGCCGCCCCAGGGAGATGGTGCGCTCGATGAGCCCCATGTACACTTCCGTCTTGCCGCTTCCAGTGATCCCCTAGATGAGGTGCACCCCGGGATCTTCGGAGCCGATGCGGCTTCCGATGGTCTCGATGATGCGCTGCTGGTCAGGGCTTAAGGACAGGCGGGCCTCCGGGGAGGGCGTCATCCGCACGGGATTACGCAGCATGGTGAGGACCTCCAGGTGCACCGCTCCCGCCTTTTCCAGTGCCAGGACGGTCTGGGGGCTGACCCCCAGCTTTCCAGTCACCCACTCATAGGGAATCTCCCGCTCCTCCAGAAGGGCATCCAAAAGTCGCACCTTGGCCTGCTGATGCTTTCGAAGGGCCTCCCCCTTCAGGCTGATGAGGTGCTCTCTGTCCATGACGGCGCAGATCTTCTTTTTTTCCAGCTGCTTTACCACGACCTTTGCGGGGAGGACGCACTTTAAGGCCTGGGCCAGAGTCCCCCCGTAGGTGCGCCGAAGGAAGGCCGCCAGCTCCAGGCTCCGGGTCTCGGCGGAAGGTTCTTTTTCCGCCAGGGAGGAGATGGACTTGAGCTGCTCCGGGGCATAGGCGCAGGTGCTCTTTAGATCCGTCACATAGCCCTTCTTCGGGGTGTTGCCCTTTCCGAAGGGCACGATGACGCAGCTTCCCACCCCGATCCGTCCCTCCAGAGAAGGGGGCACGAGATAGGAAAAAGGTCTGTCCAGTTTTTCCAGCGTGATGTCCAGAATGACATCCGCGTAGCGTTTCTGTTCCATGGATATCCGTATGCCTGCCTGTCAGGCTTCCTCGCTCAGGATCTCCCGGATCAGCACCCGTTCGTCCATGGGGTACTTCACACCCTTGATCTCCTGATAATCCTCATGCCCCTTGCCGGCCAGGACGATGATATCTCCCTTCCTGCCGTTTCGGATGGCATAGCGGATGGCTTCCTTCCGGTCCGGGATCTCGATGTATTTCCCCT
Organism: Lachnospiraceae bacterium; assembly: GCA_017543485.1. GTDB lineage: Bacteria > Bacillota > Clostridia > Lachnospirales > Lachnospiraceae > AC2028. The sequence continues at coordinate 4,431 of JAFYFY010000001.1, forward strand.
GCGTCTTTTCCATCCCGGTGCGGATGTCCGCGATGATGTCCAGGGGCTCCTCGAAGCGGGGATTGTCCGAGGTGATGATGGTAAAGTCCGCCATCCGGCCGCTCACCTCTCCCATCTCATAGCGCCTGGATTTTGCCCGGTTCCCGCCGCACCCGAAGACACTGACCAGGCGGTTCGGATGGTACTCCCGGAGGGTCCCCAGGAGGCTCTCAAGCGCCATGGCGTTGTGGGCGTAGTCAATGAGGAGGGTAAAGTCATCGGACACCTTCACCATCTCGATGCGCCCCGGCACATGCACGTTTTTCAGTGCTTCCCGGATCTCCGGGATGCCAAAGCCCGGCTTTTTGCTGCCCACATGGGCGCAGATGGCGATGGCGCAGAGGGCGTTGTATACGGAGAATTTCCCGGGCATGGGCAGGTGCATCTCCCCCTCCAAAAGGCCCGAGAGGGTAAAGCTCACCCCCAGCTCTCCCGGGGTATCCGTCAGGCGGATATCGGTGGCATAGAGATCTCTATCGCAGCTTTTAGAGGCAGGAGCCCCGATGCCGAAGGTGGTGAGCTCACAGGTATGTCCCTCCATGATGGCCGCGAAGTGGGAATCATCCCGGTTGGCGATGCCCACCTTGCACTGTCTAAAAAGCTTCGCCTTGCAGGCGAGGTACTCCTCAAAGCTGCTGTGCTCGTTGGGGCCGATGTGGTCCGGCTCCAGATTGGTAAAGACGCCGTAGTCAAACAGAAAGCCCGCCGTCCGGTGCAGCATCAGAGCCTGACTGGAGACCTCCATCACCACGGTATCCAGCCCCGCTTCCACCATCCTGGCGAAGTACTCCTGCAAAAGAAGGGATTCCGGAGTGGTATTTCCCGCATGGATATGGGTATCCCCGATGATCACCTCGATGGTGCCGATGAGGCCGCACCTGCACCCCAGGCCCTCTAAGATGGATCTGACCAGATAGGTGGTGGTGGTCTTTCCCTTGGTGCCGGTGATGCCGATGACCGTCAGCTTCCGCGCCGGATGTCCGAACCAGGCGGCGGACAGGCAGGCCAGGGCATAGCGCTCATCCGGTACCCGCAGCACCGTGGGGACCCGCTTTCCTTCTTTTTCCAGGTCGCCGATTGCACCTGACAGCTCCGGAAGCTCCTCCATGGGGCGCCCCGTGACGATCACCGCGGCCCCTTCCCGGGCCGCCTGCGGCGCAAAGCTGTGCCCGTCCACGTTGGCTCCGGGAATGCACACAAAAAGACAGCCCGGGCTGAGTTTTCTCGAATCACACACCAGAGCTGTGATCTCCTCCTCCGGGCTGACTTTCCCGTTGATGACTTCATATTCCAAATCTTCCAGAACCTGCTGAAGTTTCATATCACCCTCCGTTTGTTTCGGTCATGTCTGTCTATTATACCTTTTCAGGAGGGTTTTTGGAAGTGGGGCTACGCCTGTTTCGGGCTGCCCGGTGCCGGGCTGTGCCGGTACCAGATGATCAGGACCGGGATCACGATCACCAGGAGACCCAGAAGATGCGCTCCTGGGCCAAGAAAAGGGGGAGCCGCAGATCTGTCCGGATTCACAAATCCCTGCAAAATGGAGGGACCGCTGTTGTTAATGGCATGGAGAAAAACGGCGGGCCAGACGGAACCGCTTTTCTCCGTCACAAAGGTTAAGAGCACGCCCATAAGAATACACATGAGACACATCATCAGGATCCCCAGGTAAGGGAACCCGGGATACTCCGTGCCGAAATTGTGGCCGATGCAGGTCAGAGGCGCATGCCACAGTCCCCAGATCACACCTCCCACCACCAACGCCTTTCCCCGGCCCATGAGCTTCAGGAGCTTGGGCATCATATACCCTCTCCATCCCCCTTCCTCGCCGAAGGCGGCAAAGGAGCCCACAAGCCCCGACACGATGGCGATCAGCGGGAAAAGAAAAAGGAGCCTCCTCTCAATCCCCTGACTGAGGTAATACTCGGGGTCGAATTTCGCAGGGGCCAAAGCCAGCTCCAACAGGTTTCCCAGCTCCGAATAAGCCCAGGGGAGCAGGCAGGCCAGGAGGACATATTTCCATTTCCCGTCCTTTAAGGTGAGGCCGAAATAGGAGCTGTCCGCTCCGCCATAGGAGAAGCCTTCCCCGGTGATCCATCTGGTGAGCACATGGCAGAGCACCGGGAACATCATCCCCAGGGCCACAAAGGACTGCCGCCGCTGCCCCATGTCCTCCCAGGTGGCATGATCCGGATTGGCCAGATGGAACCACAGGAAGGTGGAGACGAAGGTGAAGGCCAGATAAAGCAGGAGTCTTTGCAGATCCGTCCAGGTCTTTTTTGTGTTATTCATCTGCCCCCTCCTTTCTCTCATAGATCCGGACGCTGATCCGGTAGGAGCCGTAGTAGATCCCCAGGGTGATCAGGGGCGAAAGGACCGACATCAGGATCAGGGCAAAGTCGTGCTCTTCCGCCCACCGGATGAGCTTCTCCAGATCGAGTTTTTCAAGCACATCCAGGTCCCCAAAGAACAGATAGCAGATGGCCAGCACCCCCAGGCATTCCATGATCCCGGTTTTGATCATCTGTCCCTTTTCCGCCCCAAAGGCGAAAAAGACGGGGAATTCGATGGAAGCCACCAGAAGCGCAAAGGAGAAAAGCTCAATGGCAAACGACTGCCACAGCATCGCCAGATCCAGACTCGCGCCTTCTTCCATATAGCACACGGCGATGACATGACTGATGAGATAGACGGAAAACGAGGCATAGACACAGATCCCGATGAAGACATATTTTTCCGCCACATAGGTACGCTTCCCCACGGGCATGGCAGTGAGATAACTGCGGATCTTGTTCTTCTCATCGTTTCGGATCACATTGGGGACCCAAAGGGACAGCAGTGTCATAGATCCGATGGAAAAGAACGCCGGGAAGGAAAAGATCAGGACATCCACAAAATCCACCATCTCACCGTAGGCGTTTTCTACCATCACCGGCCCCGGTCCCATGGGACTGGCCTTCCACAGCCGAAAGCTCAAAAACAAAAACAGCAGGCAGGACAGGATGAGTGACACCTTTTTTCCCCGGATGGATATAAAATCCTTATATAACAGTCCGCCCATCAGATGACACCTCTCTTTCTTTCCGCGATCCTTACGGAGAGCAGGTAGGAACAAACGCTCACCAAGGCAGCGATCCCCAGAAGGACATATCCCTTCTCCCGGATGAAATCCAGCGGCTTCCAAAAGACAGAGGAGTCAAACCCCACCCCGTCTCCCAGGACATGGACCACAAAAAACCGGACGCTGTCAAACTTGATGATCACAAAGGCGGCGGCCATGGTAAGGAGCGCCAAAACCTGCGCATACTGCTCCCTGCCGTACCCCAGAAGGACGCAGTACAGGATCATCAATGCGCTGTAGATGCTGAGAATGGAAGCCCCGGAAAAGATGACTCCCAAAAACTGCCCCAGGCTCATGATATCCGTCATGGAGCAGAGCAGCACGGCCAGCAGCGCGTCCACCAGTACCCCAAGGCCAAAGAGGGTGTAGATGGTGAGAAACCTGGCCAGGACTCGTTTATAGAGCGGCACCGGCAGGGAGGAAGACACCTTATAAAACCCTGCCTTTCCGTCTGCCACGAATACATTCATCAGATCTCCTACACAGACAATGGGAAGGAACATGAACAGGACCATGGCTTCGGAACCGAGGTTTTTCACATCCACCCGGGACATCCCGTTATTCTGGTCCAGGAGCTGCTCCCCCACCCGGGCCAGATTCCCGTACCGGGTGCTCAGCACGTACAGGATGGAAATGACCACGGTCCCCGCCATGACATACACAAAGGTGGTCAGCTGTTTTTTCAGACACATGAGGTCTTTCAGGATCAGGCCTTTCATAGACTCACCTCTTTCCGTTCACATATCCGATCATGATCTCCTCCAGCGCAGCCTGCTCGATCACGGCTCCGGGATAGAGCTTTTCCGCGGATGCTCTGTCGTTAATAAGGGCCTGAGCTCCGAAACTGCTCACCTCGCTGCTGACAATAAGGGACTCGCTGATCCCCGGCAGATCCTCTTTTTTGCACTTTAAGATCCCATGTTTTTCCAGGATCTCATCCTTATTTCCCGTCAGAACGATCCTGCCGCCGTTGATAAAGACCACCTCATCCGCTATTCTTTCCAGATCCCCGGTGATGTGGGAGGACAGAAGGATCGTATGATCCTCTTCCATCACAAACTCCCGGAAGATCCCGATCATCTCGTTTCGGACGATGGGGTCCAGTCCGCTGGTGGGCTCATCCATGATCAGGAGCTTCGCATGATGGGACAGGGCCACGGCGATCTGCAGCTTCATCCGCATCCCTCTGGAGAAGGCCCCGCACTTCTTTTTCGAGGGGAGGGAGAATGTTCTAAGGTTCTCGAAAAAGGCAGCTTCATCCCAGTTCCGGTAGATGTTCTTCATCATGATGTTGATATCGCGCCCGGTCATGAATTCATGAAAGCCCATCTCGTCAAAGACGACCCCCACATCCTCCCGCAGGGCTGCGGAGTTTCGGTCCACGCTCTGCCCGAAGAGGGTGATCTCCCCCGCGTCCCGGCTGATCACATCCAGGATCAGGTTGATGGTGGTGGGCTTTCCCGCTCCGTTCTGGCCGATGAACCCGCACACCGTCCCCTCCGGCACGGCAAAGCTCACCCGGTCCAGCTTGAAATCCCCGTAATCCTTGGTCACGTCTTTTAATTCGATCACATTTCTGACTTCATCCATTTTGCTACCTCTGTTGTGTCAGGAGCTCCTGTATCAGGAGTTACTCTGCCCGGCCCGCTCCTCGTAGATGATCTCCAGCATCTCCTTCAGCTCTTCCAGGGAGATCCTTCCGATGACCGCCTTGTCCGCGGCCTTCTCCAGGCACTCCTCGATGGCATACTTCATGCTCTCCTTCATGAGTTCGGTGCTGACGCCTTTGACAAAGCTCCCCTTCCCCACGATGGACTCAATGTAGCCGTCCCGCTCGAGATCTTCAAATGCTCTCTTGGTGGTGATGACGCTGATCTTTAAGTCCTTCGCCAGGATCCGCATGGACGGAAGGGCGTCCCCTGCCGCCAGCTCACCTGTCATGATCATGCTTTTGATCTGCTCCTCGATCTGCTCATAAATGGGCACTCCCGAGGCATTGCTGAGGATAATGTCCATATGGATTTCCTTTGCTTTCTTGGCAGTCCGTCCCTGCGCATGGACAGTCCTGCCGAATGATTAATCATTGTATATATCCAATATATACACTTGGGGTGTATTTGTCAACAGATGATTCTCGATCTCGGACAAAGGAAAACGATCACCCTGACCCTAGAAGATTAAGGTGATCGTTTTCATTCACTTATAATCGCCAGGTCGGGCGGACGTATCGCCTTGCTGGCTGCTTGATAAGTCCATTATAGCGATTCTCCGGATTCTGTCAAACGGCAGAAGCCGCTTCCGACTGCGGCTTATCCTTTCGATACAGCAGAAGATAGGCTGCGCAGAAGGTGCCGATCCCGAAGACGACGATGACCCCTTCCATCAGCCAGACCGGGATTCGGATGAGGTCCACATACATGAGGGCACTCACAAAATCCAGTGCCGTATGCAGGAGGATGGCCACAGGATAGAGCCAGAACCGCTCCCGGTCCCTGCATGCATAAAACACCAGTATGGACGCCCCAATGTGAAACAGCACCGCAAAGGTCCGCTCTGCCATCACCAGCAGGATGCTGGGTGCGGTGAGCTCCGCCATCTGCCGGGCCAGCAGGATGAGCTGATCCGCCTGATCCGGTGCCAGGGCTTTCACCTGCTCCACCACCATCCCAAAGGTGCCGGAATTGATCATAAAGGCGTAGGACAGGTATCCCAGGTAGCTCACACCGATGAGAAACATCACTTCAAAGCCTCCATGTCCGATGCCGTGAGAGATGGAGGTCTCCCGGTTTTTCCTGTTTTTCAGCACAGTCTTGAAGGCGATGAGGCGCCCCGTCTCCTCAAACACGCCGTGAAACAGCGCCAGGATCAGGGCCATGAGAAACGGTCTTGCACCGATCCAGGCCGCAGCGGCGTGCTCCGGAAGCCCCATCTGGGTCGGAACGACCAGCACATTCTGGATGGGCTTTTCCAGGATGACGGCAAAGAGAAAGAAGGTCGCAGCTCCCACCAGCACCGTGGTAAAGTGCTCCTTTTTCCGCACCGTCCAGATGATGGCGACGACTAACGGCACCGCAAAGCTTAAAACCGTGAGCAGGACCAGCAGCGTCATCTGTAAAGAACCGATCTTCGCAAATTCCATTACGCTTCTCCCTCCGTTTCTTTTTCTTCATTGGTTTTTTCCGCACGTTTTTCTTCCGTGCGGATCTCATCCGTATATACCCGGTGGGCATAGAGGACGGAAGCAATCGTCACGAAACACCCGAATCCCAGGGTGACCATCACTGCCGCAAAGGAGCTTGGGAAAAGAAGCCCCGCCAGGATCGCCACCACACCCTCTATCATGATGAGGATCCCGCCGAAGCGGTTGCTCTTGCTCCAGGTGACGTCATTGTACATGCTCCAGCTGACCCGCAGTCCCACGATCCCGTTCTTCCGGGTCTTGGGCATGTAATTTCCCAGGACGAGGAAGAAAACGCCCATCAGGATGCAGGCTGCCTTTCCGAGATCGATCCCCGTGATCTTCTGATCCATGGGGGAAGAGACGTAATCCGCATAGAGCATGCACCCCTGGACGATCCCCTCCGCCACCATGGTGGCGATGCCGATGATCCCCAGGACCTTTGCATTGGAGAGGGCCTCCTTTTGGACCTTCTCCTCTTTTGCTTTGGCGGCGACCTTTTCAAAATGCCGGATAAAGAGGTGCATGAACAGGGCCAGGCCGAAGATCACCACCGGAAAGATCAGGTTCT
>JAFYFY010000091.1 GCA_017543485.1 Lachnospiraceae bacterium
AAGTTTCCCGATGATCAGCTTCACGGGCCTTCCTCCGAGATCTTTGCACCGGAAGGCACCGTGCATCCGCTGGATCCGAATGGCTCGGAGTCCATGGAGGCTTTGTATGACATGCGATCGCTCCTGAACTACCGTCAGGATGCCATCAATGCCATGAACCGGGAAGAATGGATGCATATCCAGGGTAATTACCGGATCCGGGAAAAGCAGACCGAGCTGATGCTGGCACATCTGGACTGCATGAACAGAGCCATCGAGAGAGGGCTGAAGCTGGAGCAGTTTACGGAGACTCAGTTTCGGGAGCTGGAGGAGCGGGACCCCCTGGGGGCCACCAGGCTCTGGTCCGACTATGTGGCGCGGACCATACCGCCATCACCGGAGGGGCTGCCTGCCACACAAAGCATCTGTCAGGGAAACAACCGCATCGGCTTCAGAGGCACCTGCGGGAATGCATCCGGCGCACAGGTGATCAATGACTATTACGGGGTGCGGATTACATCCGAAGATGCGGTGCTGAAACTGACCGTATCCAGTGATCTGGCCTTTGTGACCCGCAAGCCGCAGAGCACGGACGGGGTGCATGCGGACCGGAATGAATGGGGCGATCTGATCTATGATGAATCCTTTGTCCCCAACGCTTCCGGTGGTACCACGGAAAATTCCATGAGAGTATTGTATAAGGCCTATGGGGTTCCCTGCGAGGTACGGGAGCAGAAAAACGGAACGCTTCCGGATGCGTCGGAGGTGGTATCCGTGCTGGAAAACGGCGGGATCCTGCAGGTGGGGGGCGTCTCTGACCTGTTCTGGTTTGAAGGGGATCCCAGAGAACGCGACGGGTTTCTGGAACGCGTTGCGGTGCAGCAAGGGGAGGATATTGCCTATCTATGGTCCATCGGCTGTTGCTCCGCTGATCATTTCTATGCGGCGGATGGGGTCTCCCGGCATGAGGACGGCGGGATCTACGTACATATAAAGGATACCGGGCGCCAGGACCCCTCCCAGCAGATGAAGGAGGTCCCTCTTTCTCACTTTATGCGTGCCATCGCCGGGGATGACGAGTTTGACGTCCGTAACAGCAGTGTGATCATGGTCAGGGAGAGAAGAAAATGAACAGGCTACAGCATATTTATGATGTCGTACACCGGATCTCGGAGCTGTCCCCCTACTTAAAAGGCAGTGAGGGAAAACTGTCCCTGCCCCTGTGCTACCGAAAGGCGCAAAGATCCTATGTGGTGTTCATCGTGCATTTCGTGGAGGAACCCATCCCGGACGGATATGCTTTTTATGATATCGCAGCGGATGCGGCGGGGCTGGTGACCAACCGGGAGGCGGAAACGGTGTTCGGTCTGCCTGTCCGGGAGACAATGAAAAAGCCGGATGAAGCCCCTTCGCAGAAGGCTGCACCGGATCCGCAGCTGACGGGAGGATTGCTGGAGGAATTTGACGCTCTGCTTCGGGAAACGGACTTTGACGGGAGCGCGTATGAGACCTATCTGGAGCGGGTGCTCCTGCAGGTGAAGCCCGAAGAGCGAAAATACTTTGAAATGTTCCGGCAGGAAAGAGGGAAAGCATGAGCGATCAGGTTGAAATCGAACTGAAGAATATTGAGAAGATCCGAGCGGAACGCCTGAGCGGATCCGGGCCCGCCGAAACGGCCAGAATGCAGTACCTGATCTCCAAGGGGTATGTGGACAGCCAGGAGAACTCTGCCCTTTTTGAAAAGACCCGAAGGGCCCTCACCTTGAAAAAGGAGGAAACCCTCGCCCTTTTTGAAGGGGCACGGGAGCCTGTGCAGCCCATCGCCCTGACGATCCTGGATACACTGGATGCTTTTCGGGACGGATATCTGAAAGGCCTTGACAGCATCCGAAAGCAGGAAACCGCTTCCGTCACAGCGGTGGAAACCTACAGCCGGGTAACTGCTGCACAGCTTATGGATGCCTACGGAAAACTGAGCAGTGCGGAAGCTGGATCCGCTTCTGATGCCTTATCCTATGCAGAACAGAGATCCGTTTACGAGGAAGTGAGACGCGAAAAACTGCAGGAACTGAAAGTGCAGGAAGAAGCGGAGCTGGACAGGATCGATGAGAGCTGCCGGAAAGAACTCTACTCCCTGGCGGAAGCGGAACGGACAGAACGCGCGCCCCTTCTTCGGGAACTGGAGCAGATCAACAGCAGCGCGTTCGGCGAGATCTTCAAGTTCAAGAGGATGCAGAATCTGGAAAAAGAACTGGAACGGATCAGCCTTCACTGTAAGAACAGGCAGTCGGAAACAAAGCAGAAGGCGGAAGCGCAGAAAAAGCAGATTCAGGAGAAATTTCAGAGCAAACGCCGGATCGTAGATTCTTTCGTCGAAGAAAAGCATCAGGAACAGGAAAAGGAACGGGAAGTCGTCATCAAGAATTATGACGACATGCAAAAAAAAGACATGGAGGCATGCCGACGGATTCAGGAAGAGCTTCGTTTATCCGCCATGGCTCTTATTGAGGAAACCTGTCAGAAACTGGATGAAGCCGCGCAGGAAGTATTCCTGTCTTTTCTGATGGATGAGAAACTGGCATCCGCAGTGGAAAAAGAACGGAGCAGACGCAGTTCCTATCATCCCTTCCATGCGGCCTTAGAAACGCCCTCCGTATTAAGCTGCGGACAGCTGTCTTTTCGCAGGGATCAGGTGGTGAGCGGTCTGCCGGAAACCATGGCGGATCAGGTCTGGAATGCGATCCTGCAGCTCGGGATCGGGGCTTTGTCGGAGGATGCCATCTGGTTTTCCACCTATGCCTCTCTGGAAAAAGCGCAGACCTGGTACCTTCAGATGAATACGGAAGAAAACATGGAGATGATCCGGTCCATCACATTTGAGACCCTGATGCAATATCCTGCCGGCCGGCTGCATCTTTTGATGATCGCTCCCAGAAAGAATGACTGTTTCGGAGGCCTCGTACGGCTGGGGATCAATGACCATTCCATCGTCAATACCAGAGTATGGGATGCAAAGCCGGATATCGCCGCACAGCTCTCCAGATTCCGGTCCTCCCTGAATGATATCAGCAGCAGCTTCTATGCACAGAAGGATGTCTATCTGAAGACAGAAACCCATCACCTCATCGCCATCGCGGACTTTCCTTACGGATTTGATGAGGCGATGCTGGACGATCTGGATATCATCTTGGATTCCGCCACGGACTACGGTACCCACGTGCTGATCTGTGAAAACAGTGAGGTTTTGCGGGAATATTTCGGAAAGCCGGAACTGAGGGACCGGATCGAACGCATCCGGAGCAAGATGACGGTTTATCGGGACGGCATGGTGACAGAGCGGATCACCTCCACGGGGAACAGATGCCTGTTGCAATACCGCGCCGTTTCCCTGGCAAACGGATTTGATGAACAGATCCTTGATGAGCTCTGCGCCCATGTGGATGATCTGCCCTCCAGAGTGGTGACACTGGAGGAGGTTCATGAGAAGATGGCGGAGAAAAACGAATGGATCTCCAAATCCACTCTGGACGGGATCGTACTGCCCATCGGGATCGTGGGGGTTTCGGACCAGCAGAATCTGATCCTGGGAAGAGGAGAGACCACGGATAAAAGACAGCACGCCCTCATCGAAGGAACCACCGGATCCGGGAAATCCGTATTGATGCATGCCATCATCACCTCCGCCCTGCTCTGCTATGGGCCCCAGGAGCTGCAGCTGGTGCTGCTGGATTACAAGGAAGGGGTGGAGTTTAAGGCCTATGCGGATTATGATCTGCCCGGGGTGCGGGTGGTCTCTACCGGCTCGGAGCGGGAGTTTGGCCAGAGCACCTTCCGGCAGCTGGTAAAGGAGCTGGAGTACCGTGCAGCGCTGTTCAAAAGAGAACTGCCGAATGAACAGGTGCCAGGGATCAATGCCTACAGGAAAAAGACCGGAAAGATCATGCCCTACATCCTCTTTCTGGTGGATGAATTCGAGAGTCTGATCCGGGGCGGAGAAGACGACATCGCCCGGAGTGTACTGCGGGATCTGGGCACATTGGTAAAGCAGGGAAGGGCCGTGGGCATTCATGTGATCCTGGCCAGTCAGAGCATCTCCCTGCCGGATGATATCCTGTCCCAGATGGCGGTCCGCATTGCCCTGGACGGATCCAGACACCTGCTCTCCGGGAGTGAGAGCCTGGATCTGTTAAAGAGAAATCAGGCAGTCCTCAATGACAATTGCGGCGAAAAGGCCAACGATCACATCTTCCAGGTCACCTATGCGGAGGGGCAGCTTCGGGAGACCCTGCGAAAGATCAGCGAGATGGAAGCCGGGATCGATCCTTCCGCCTATCTGAAGATGCCGAAAAAAATCCTGCACGCAGGGATCGAGGAGTTTGCCTCCCATCCCTTTAACACTTCACCGGATCGCTTTGTGCCTCTGTCCGGGGATCCGACAAAATACGCGATCTCCATCGGGGAAAACAGTGCCTATGAGCCGGAGCGCCCCATCACCTTTGCGGCTGCCCCGGGAAGCCACCTGCTCATCGCGCTGACGGATCCGGTGCTGACGGAGACGATCCTGACCCATACTGCCCTGAGCCTTCTGTATGACAGCGGGCTGGACCCGGAGGGCGCAAAGGAGGCTTTAATCACCTGCATCGACCTGACAAACAGGGAGGATGATTTCTATGATCTGGGAGGAGGAATGGCCGGGCTTTCAGCCTGCGTCCCGGATCGGATCACCTATCTCGATCATGAAGAGATCCTGTCGGAGGACATTCCATATGAGAGTGTTCGAAACCGGATCGAAGCGCTGTACCGGGAAGTGCTGGCCCGTCAGGGCGGAGCTCCGAAACACCCGAAGTTTTTGATGTTAAAGGGGCTGGACTGCATGCGGGCTCTGGCGAAGAAGACTTCCCTGTATGCGGATGACGATATGGATGCCGGCTCCGGTGGATCAGGAGATCTCTCGGCGCTGGATCAGCTGAAAAAGATCCTGCGGGACGGACCAAAAGCAAGGATCCACGTCATCGGAAGCTTTTCGGACTATACGAAGGTCAAAAACGTCCTGGGAGAAGAGTTTGAGGCGGCATTTGACCACCGGATCGCCTCCAATCTGGGGGAGGACCTGATGTACCGCCTGGTAAACAGTACCGGAAAAGAGACTCTGAACGGGCACAGCGCTCTAAGGTACCAGGAGAGCACGGAAAAGACCACTCTCATGCGGATCTACGATGAACCGGGAGAGAGCTGGATCCGGGGCTTTTGCGAGAAACTGAAGTAAAAAACGGTCCACGGGATCGGATCAAGGGAAAAGGAGAGAGTATATGAGCGAAATTGCCATGCAGGAAGTGGAAAAACAGATCCGGGAAAGAAAAGCCCAAGTGCAGCAGGAACTTGACCGGGAGCTGCAAAAGCTGGAAGCGGAAAAACAGCAAAGGATCCAGGACCTGAAATCCAAGATGGGCCCCAGCAAAGAGGCTGTGGACAGGGAGATGATCGATGTAAAGGGAAAGAAAGGAGGCGGGATCTTTCTGATCTTTTTAGGGCTTCTTCTCATTGCAATGCTGACGGCAGTGGCAGAGCCTCTCTTTTTCGTCGGGCTCATCGTATTCCTCCTCGGGGTCAAGGTGACCATGGACGCCTCGAAAATGAAAAAAGCGACCGATGCAAAATACGGTCTGAATGATGAGACCTGGTATGAGGAGCAACTGAAAACCATTCGGGAGGACTATCAGGCCAGGGAGGAACAACTGAAGGATCGCTATCTGGGGCCCGATTCCGCATTCAGCCTGGAGTCTGCAAGCCTGCTGGAGGAAGCAAAGAAAAAAGTGGGAGCGGTGCAGGGAGCCGAAAAGAAAGAAGAGCAGGCCTATCTGGAGATGCTCCAGACCATGGGCGCGGATCTGAGCCCTCTTCTGGAGGAAATCCGCACCAGGGCGGAAAATGCGCTTCGCGATCCAAACGGAAAGTCTGTGGTGGGGGTCCGGGTATTCCTGAATGAAGTGGGGCTTTCCGCAGGCGAAGCATCCGGCGCGGAGATGACGGAGGAGACTTTCATCCGCTTTGAGGAACTGAATCTGCCGGAAATGACAAGGGATGCGCAGATTGGTGCCATGGTCCGTTTCCTGACCGCAAAGATCAGAGCATGGTCCGGTGAAAACAGAGAAGCATCCGGACTGCGTCTTGCGAAAGATGAGCGGAGTGGTGCGCAGATACTGTTCTATTTTGAAAGGCTGTAAGATGCTCCCGGTATGACAGAGTTTATAGAAATTTTTGGGAATTTCCTTTTATTTTCTGTAAATTATGTTATAATCAATACATCTATTTATGCCCGAATTCAGGGCGGAATGCGAGGGAAGAATGGATACAAAGATTTTGCTTGAAAACGGCACCAATGAGCTGGAAGTCCTTGAGTTTACCCTTGGCGAGTTCTCTTATGGCATCAATGTGGCAAAGATCAAAGAGATCATCCCTTATCAGGCAGTCACTCCCGTTCCGAATTCCCATCCCAGTATTGAAGGGATCTTTATGCCGCGTGATGTGATGATCACTGCCATCGATCTGAAGAACTGCCTGGGAAGAGGCACCTCGGATCCCAGCGGTCTGTTCATCATCACCAATTTCAACAATCTGAATATTGCTTTCCATGTGGAAGAGGTTCGCGGGATCCACAGAGTATCCTGGAGAAACATCATCAAGCCCGATTCCACCATCTCCACCGCAGAGCAGAGTGTCTCCACCGGCTTTATCAAGCAGGAGGGCAAGCTGATCATCATTCTGGATTTCGAGAAGATCATCAGCGATATCAATCCCGAGACCGGTCTGAAGATGAGCGAGATCACGGCACTGGGTGCCCGGAAAAACAGTGATATCCCCATCCTCATCGCCGAGGATTCCGTGCTGCTGAACAAGCTGATCGTGGATTCCCTCACCGCCGCCGGATACAGCAATCTGATCCACACCGAGAACGGCCAGAAGGCCTATGACGTCATCGCACAGTGCAAGGCGGACGGAAGCCTCAGAGACCATGTGCGTCTGGTGATCACGGATATCGAGATGCCGGAGATGGACGGACACCGTCTGACGAAGCTGATCAAGAGCGATGAAGTCACCAAGGATATTCCGGTGATCATCTTCTCCTCCCTGGTGAATGAAGAGATGAAGCGCAAAGGCGAGGCCTTGGGCGCGGATGCACAGCTCTCCAAGCCGGAGATCGGAAATCTGGTGAAGATCGTGGACAAGCTGGTGGAAGAAAAGGGCCTGGCAAATTAGTGATCTGATACGAATGACAGAAGGGACGGTGTCTTTGGACATCGTCTCTTTGTATTTGTGACAGAAGGGGACGGTTCCGGATTGCCAGAGGGCGGTAATCCGAAACCGTCCCCATTCTGTCACTTTGCATGCAACCCATTCTGTTTATAGATAATTAAGAAATGAATTAGCACTCACCTGTTGACAGTGCTAATAATCAGTGCTATAACAGTTATAGAACAAAGGAAAAGAGTGGATCCGAAAGGATCCGAACCCTCCATCCCTTGCTCGGAAAGAAACAGTGACATTGCCGAAAGGCCATGCAAAAGAAGGAGGTGCGCATCATGTTACTGCCGAGTATTTTTGGAGAGAGTTTACTGGATGATCTTATGGATTTCCCGAGAATGGAATTCCCGGACGTGGACAGAAGGCTCTACGGGAAGCATGCATCCCAGCTGATGAAGACGGATGTGCATGAGCTTGAAACCGGATTCGAAGTGGACATCGATCTCCCGGGCTTTAAGAAGGATGAGATCGGCCTGGCACTGGAGAACGGGTATCTCACTGTCAGCGCTGCGAAGGGTCTGGATGAGGACGAAAAGGACAAGCAAGGCAAGCTGATCCGTCAGGAACGTTATGCGGGCTCCATGCAGAGAAGCTTCTATGTGGGAGAGCATCTCACGGAAGAGGACATCAAGGCGAAATTCGAAGACGGCGTCCTGAAGCTCCAGATTCCCAAGAAGGAGGAGCCTAAGGCTCCCGAGAAGCGCATGATCGCCATCGAAGGATGACGAGAATACGTGAAAGAGCGGTTCGAAAGGACCGCTCTTTTTTATTTGCATATTTTGCTGCAAAAGCGGATTTTCCATCCGTAATCCGCCGGAAATTCCGTCAAATATTCTTACAATTTGCACAAAAAGAAGTTAAAATTTTATCGAAGTATGGTAAAATATGAGACAAGTTGATCTTCAAAAGAAGATTATCTGAAAGCAAATCATAAGGAGGAAAAAAGAATGGCAGGACAGGGAATGGGAGAGTATTGCGTTGACATTGTCATGTGCATCGACGCAACCGGAAGTATGGCTCCGATCATCGAGGAGGTCAAGGGCAATGCTCTTTCTTTTTACCAGCGCTTCATCGATGCAATGGACGAGAATGACAAGGAAGTCGAGCAGCTTCGGATCAAGGTGATCGTGTTCCGTGATTACGGCGCAGATGCTGAGCCGATGGTGGAGTCCGAGTTCTTTGTGCTTCCTGATCAGAACGAGGCATTCCGCTCCTTTGTCAGCAGCATCGAGGCCACCGGCGGCGGAGACAAGCCCGAGAACGCTCTGGAAGCCATCGCACTGGCCTTAAAGTCCGACTGGACCACCGGCGGATCCAAGCGCAGACACGCGATCCTGGTATTCTCCGATGCACCCGCACTGCCTCTTGGCGAGAGAGCCGGCTGTGCAAACTATCCCACCGATATGCCCGCGGATATTGCAACCCTGGGTTCCTGGTGGGAAGGCACCGATCAGACCCTGAGCAGCACCTATCAGGCAAAGGCCGGAAGACTGGTGGCATTTGTGCCCAATGCGGAGCCCTGGACCGAGATGCAGGCGTGGAACCGGTATTGGCCGGCATTCTCCCCTGCGGGAACCGGTCTGGCCGATGTGGATATCCAGTCTGCCATTGATCTGATGGTGGGATCTTTCTGACAAAACGATCGGAGTTTGAAACATGAAGCTTACGGTATACAGACAGGCTGTGAAGAAACGCCCCAACGGCGATACCGTGTACAAAGGGGAGGATGCCCTCCCCTTTGCAGGGGATCATATCCTACTGGTGGCGGACGGGCTGGGCGGTGCCAGTGCCATCCGTCATCAGAATTTCAAACCGGAACTGTTTGACCCGGATGCCGTGACCCGGACCCTCTTCGGGGAACTTTATCAGGATGCGGATCATCCCGATTTTGACAGATATGTCCGGGATTCTTTTTTTGAGCTTTCCGCAGTCCGGGATATCTACACGGAGAATGTCAACAATATCAAAAAAAGCGGTTATTTCGGATCCCGCATCGTATCCTCCATTTTGCTGCACCGGTTTCTGCTGAGTGAGAAGCCCTTCCCCGTGGAGAAGCTTTTCGACCATGTGGAAAAACTGGGCGGTGCGCAGCTGGAGGCGGCGCTGGCATCCTACGGGGAGTCCTGTGCGATGCTGGTGCAGGATCACCTGCGCTTTGTGGGGAAAAAGGCCGGCCTGACCTATGAATCCGCCTATGAAGGACTGTCCCTTCTGGGGACGACTCTGACCCTGATCCTGTATCGGGAAAAGGAAGACTGTGTCCAGACGATCCTGTTTACGGCAGGAGACTCCAGGCCCTATGTCTGGACAGAAAAGGAAGGGCTGTGTCAGATCCTTCCGGATGAGGAGGGGGCGGACGGCGGAATGACCAATTACATCCGCGCGAACGAAGATGCCTTCTTCCACATCAACTGCCATTATTTCACCTTTGCAAAGCCCTGCATCCTCTTTGGCGCCAGCGACGGATGCTTTGATTCCGGATATTTCCTGTCTCCCATGGCCTTTGAAAAGCTTCTGGAGGAGAGTGCCTGTGCCTCTGCGAACCCGGAGGAGATGAGCGGAAGGCTGAAGGAATTTTTCATGGAAGCCGGGAGACATGACGACTCCAGCACCATCGCCATGGGGATGTTCGGGTATGACAGCTTTACGGATCTGAAGGCGGCCATGTCCCGCAGACTGCGCACCCTGCAGGAGACGTATCTGGATAAGATGCCGGATCTTCTGGAAGAAGACTTCATCGCACAGGCGAAGGAAGCGGAGCGAAAGGGCGCGCTGCAAGAAACGCCGGAACTCGCGGCCAAAGCGGATCTGCAGCAAAAGCTCTTTGATGCTTATGAGTCGGGATACGGAAAATACATGCCGCAGGAGTCACCTTTTGCGGATGCACCGGTTCCCGGGGAGATGACACCCTCCGGAAAACAGATCACACCCGTCACACCGCCCCGGGTGACCAAAACCTCGGAGCACGCTCTGCCAAGCGGATATCTGACGCCCGGAAGGGGGACCGTGATCTTCGGCGCGGGAAGCGCAGGGAGCGGAAGCGGCATCGTCGGCAGTCCGTCCGCCAAAACGGATGAAAAAAAATAACAGAAAAGGGATAGAACCATGCCTCAGATCAACGGATATGAACTGACCAGTGAATGGAAAGCCAGCCAGTGCGGCGAGACCGCTACCGCAAAAAAAGGCGGCAGAAAGTTTTTCCTGAAAAAATACCAGACCCCCGTAGCCCCCATTGACAATGGGACGTTGGATGCCAGGACCTTTGCGCACAACAGGGAGCTTTTCGAGCACTTCCTGAAGACACGGAAGACCGTAAACTCCAAGATCCGCACCATCACCGGGGCCGGCGGGAATATCATCATTCCGGACGCGGAATTCGTGTATGAGAATCATTACATGGAAGCCGCGGAATTTGTGGACGGTGTGGTATCCGAGGAAGAGCTGGAGGGCGTGCTGGCCAGTCTGTCCGTGGATGTGAAAAAGCTGCTGATGCAGACAGCGGCGGGAGCGCTTTCCAGTGTCCATAAGCTGGGAATCGTTCACAGTGACCTGAAGTTAAAGAATGTGCTGCTGGTTCGTAATGCCGCAGGCAACTATGTGGCGAAGCTCATCGACTTTGACAGCAGCTACCCCCTGGATGATAAGCCCGATGAGATCGTTGGGGATATCAATTATTACTCCCCGGAGCTGGGAGCCTATGCGGATGTGGAGGATGACGACGAGCGCGCGGAGGCGGGGAAAAAGCTCACCGCCAAGTCCGATATCTTTTCCCTGGGACTGATCTTCCATATCTATCTGAGCGGGAAGATGCCGGAGCCGGCCAACCTCACGGACCGGCTGAAAAAGCGCAAGGAAAAAGGCAAAAAGATCTATTGCTGGGCAGCCTTAAACGGCGGTGCGACCCTGGCTGTGGATCCTTCCATCACCAGCATCAAGTATCGTTCTCTCATCGAGGATATGCTGAATATCGATCCCGAGAAAAGGCCCTCCGCCATCGATGTGTTAAAGCGCCTGCGGGAGGAGGAAGCCTGCATCGAAGAGCCCTGGCCGGAGCATGAGATCATGCTGGATTCCGAGGAGCTGAGCGCCGCCGGGATCATCGGCCTGAAAAAGATCAGCGACGGTGGGAAGGTATATGGCCTGACCTACAAGGACGGCAAAAAGAAGACCGTTACCAAAGAAGAACTGGAGAGCATGGGAATGCTCCGTGCCATTGCCGGTTTCTGCACCCCCTGGGAGGAAGACGGGTTTACTTTTGATGAAGAGCGGATCAGAAGCCGCGGCTTCGTATCCGTCTCCAGAAAAGTCATGGGCGGGATCAAGGGATACAAATTCTTCCGGCCGGATTCCACCTCCACCTTCTTTAAGAAGGAGATGCTGCTGGCCATGAAATATGCGATTCCCGGTTCCGGAAAGCCTTCCGGTTCCTCGCCCTCCGGTGCATCCCCTGCACCGAAGCCCGCGCCGGCGCCGGCTCCGAAGGAAGAACCGAAGCCTGTAAAACGGGAAGAGGGAATGGCGGGAGCCTCCGAGCCCTGGCCGGAACACGCCATCGAATTTGACCCCGAAGCCATCCGCGCCAAGGGATATACCGCCTTCGGACGGGATACCATGGGCGGAGTCAAGGGATACTCCTTTGTCCGCAAGGACGGAACGAAACAGTTCCTCCGGGTGGAAATGGTACTGATTCAGAAACTGGCCAGAAAGCTGTAAGTTTGCTGATGTAAGGGAAAATACACATGTGGCAATGTCCGGAATGTGATACCTATAATGATGACGGGAACGGAACCTGCGATGTATGCGGAGCCGCCAAACCGAAGATCGCGCCGAAGCCCCCGAAACCGGAAAAAGAAAAAAGGTCGGCTCCCGTGGACTGGTACGATAAAGAACCCGCACTGACGAAGGAAGCTCGCGAGCGAATCATGGGCAAAGCACGCAAGAAAGCTTCTGAGTTTCGGGAATTACACAGGCTGGAAGAGGAAGCGGCGAGGAGAGAAGAAGCCAAGGAAAAAGAATCCTCCGGAAGTCCGGCTCCTCTGAAAGGAGGCGTGCTCGGGGGCAGTAGTCCGGGAGGTCGCCCCGTAACGAAACCCGCCACAGGCCGGTTCCACGAGATCAGCGCCGAAGTGGCCGGTCATACCATACAGACCTTCGGAAAAGCTGTCACGGGGATCTTTATCGCGCAGCTCCTTCTGTTCGCGGTGACCCAGATCTTTTTCCGCGGCGGCATGTCTGTATTTTGGGATGATCTGGTTGATGGGGCAGCATACCTTGTGCGTGTCATGCGAAGCCACATCTATGCAGGAGAGATGAAGGGGATCCTGGGCGGGATCTGGTATTCTATCTGGAACCTGCTGAAGCTTATGGCATCGAATCTCGGATATCTGATCGAACAGCTACTACACTGACAGGCCGGAGGCCTTTGTTTTCGGAGGTATTATGAGCAGCATTTTAGCTTTTGCCACATGGATCCTGATGATCTTTTCGGTGTTTCTGATCTTTCAGGTATCTGCCATGGAGGTGGTTTCCTCCTCAGCGTACATTGAGTATTACGGAATCTGGCGCCGCAGCCTGTGGTTCGGGATGCTCAGTCCGCTGATCCCGTATCTCCTTCGGTACCGGGAAACCGTAGAGGTGGCGATTACCCGGATGAGCATGCAATATCGCTATTATGGCATCGCCTGGATGATCGTATCCGCTTTTTTGTTTATCAAGGCACTGTATTATGCGAAGAGTCTTAGCCTGAAGCACATGGCGGTGATAAAGCTGATGCACCTGGTTCCGAAGACCCTGGTGGCTATGCTGATCGCATTGGTGCTTTCGAAGCTTCTTTTCTTCAGATGAGTATGGAAAGAGAGTCTGTTTGGATCTGCCCGGAGTGCAGCAGCGCAAACAGTGCGGATGCGGCGGAATGCTATGTCTGCGGCGCACGCAGGCCTGAAAAAGCGGTGCCGGATCCTATCGGAGCAAAAACGGAACCGGTGATAATCCTTGACGCCGGGGACTTGCCGTCTGACGGAAAGACGGGGACGGAAAAGCTTCCATCCACAGAGATGCTGACACAGGTATGGTCCTTTTGCTTTTCCGAATTTCGGGTGAAGCTGGAATCCTGTATGTCCGGGCTGAAGCTCCTGTCCTTTGCCGGAACATTGATCGGGTTCGGACTGCCGATTCTGGCCTTTGTCTGTTATCTGATCTTTGATCTGAAGCTGTTTTCCGGTTTCGGATTCGGCGTGTTGATGTTGATGGTTCACGCTCTGACCATCGCCGTGTATATCTGGTATGAGAGCGTACCGGCCGATCAGCAGGTGTATCTCTTTGATGTGACCAGAATGAGGCTCTTTTCCCATTATGATACCTTCGCAAAGCTGGAGGAAGAGCGGCAAAAGCTCCTGGGGGAGGCTGCAAAAGCTGGAGTCAGAGAGTTTGAGATCAGCCTGGGGAAGACCTTTGCGCCGCTGCTTTTCTCCGGTATGATCCATGGGATGATGGGGTTTGCGGAGGCCAGAGGTGCTTTGCTGATCATCTTTTTTTCTTATGTGACTCTTTTTCTTCTGAGCAAAGGGATCCGGATCGAAGATGCTTTTTCCTCCGTCACGTTCCGGAAGTGGAGAAATTACCTTTGGTCCACAGCGGACAGGTGGAAGAGAGGCGGGTATCTTCTGCCCGACAGTCTGTTCTGTCCTGTGCTCTATCAGCAGGCGTTTGCGGATAGTTATGAAACCGGGCGGGAGAGGATCCAAAGAGATATGGCCTTTACGGTGATCGCATCCATTTTCCTTTGTACATACGGACTGTTTAAATACTTTGGATTTTAAGGAGGAGACTGTATGAATACCGGTGTGATCTATGCAAGATGCACAGCCACAAAGAAGGATTTCGGCATCGCCCTTCAGCAGGAGCAGGGCGGAGACTGGTGTGTGATGAGGGCTTATCCCCTTGGTCCCTCCGGAAAAAAGAACGGCGGCGATGAGGATGTGGATTATCGGGGTGGCCTGAAGCTTTCCTCCGATTACAACGGATGCCCGCATTGTCAGAGCGGCCGGGAAGTGATCCGCTGCGGATCCTGCGGAAAGTTCGGATGTTATGACGGATCGGGACGCTGGACCTGCCCTCACTGCGGGCATGTGTCCTCCCAGATCGGAAGCGGGATCAAGGATTTCAAGGGAAGCGGAGGGCAATAGAACAAAAATGATCATTGAAAGAGCGAAAGAACAGGATATTGAAAAGATCATAGAGCTTCTGGGGCAGATCCTGGAGCTGCATGCATCCATCCGGCCCGACCTGTTTCGAATGGGGACCACGAAATATACGGAAGAAGAGCTTCTGGAGATGATCCGGGATGATGCAAGACCCATTTATGTGGCGCGGGATGAGGAGTATACGGTGACGGGATATGCTTTCTGCGTGCTGAAGGAGGTGCCCTTTTCCAATACCATGGTACCGCACCAGACCCTTTTTATCGATGATCTGTGTGTGGATCAGAAAAGAAGAGGAGAGGGGATCGGGCGAAGGCTCTTTGTGTTTCTGACCAAAGAGGCCAAAAATCTGGGATGCAGCGATGTCACGCTGAATGTCTGGGAAGGGAATGAGAATGCCAGACGGTTTTACGAAAAACTGGGGATGAAGCCCAGAGAGACCATGATGGAGCTGAAGATCTGAAAGCTGACCAAAGCAATCAAAAACCTCCCGGTGGGGAATCCCGCAGGGAGGTTTTGTTTTGTGCGGAAATCTTTCGCTCTGGCTTAGATCATATCTTCCAGGAAGGCGATCTCTTCCTTGGAGATGCGGTCATCGATGGAGCAAAGCGCAGCCAGGAAATTGATCAGGATCACCATGCCGTCATCGTTTAACTGATCCCGGATCTCCCGGACCAGGCTGTAAGCGGTTCTGTTGCCGGCGGCTTTTCCCACCAGCTGCACGATCTGCTCCTGAGAAAGGGAGACGCCGCGGGCCTCCAAAAGCGCATCGATGAAACGAAATTCCGCTGCGGTAAGCTCCCCGTCTGCCGCGGCAGTGGTGCTCAGAAGCGCGTAGGTGATCATCATACCGTCACTGTCCGGATCCAGCTTCTTGAAAGTGGGAAGCAGCTCCGCATAGCATTTTGCCGCGATATTGATCTTGGTCTCATCGTCCTGATTCACCAGATCCTGAAGCATTTCTCTGAAATCCATATTTCGTACCCTCCTTGATCTTCCAATCGTTTGTATGCTCAAA
>JAFYFY010000092.1 GCA_017543485.1 Lachnospiraceae bacterium
ACTGACCTCCTATTCCCCCTGCTTCCGGAAGGAAGTGGGATCCCACGGCATCGAGGAGAGGGGCGTCTACCGCGTCCACCAGTTCGAGAAGCAGGAGATGGTAGTGCTGTGCAAGCCCGAAGACTCCATGGACTGGTACAATAAAATGTGGTCCTACACCGTGGAATTCTTCCGCAGCATGGATGTGCCGGTGCGCACCCTGGAGTGCTGCTCCGGTGATCTGGCGGACCTGAAGGTGAAATCCTGCGATGTGGAGGCCTGGAGCCCCCGTCAGCAGAAGTATTTCGAGGTGGGTTCCTGCTCCACCCTGGGAGATGCGCAGGCCAGACGTCTGGGCATCCGCACCAAGGGGAAGGACCCCGAGACCGGACGGGAGGGCACTTACTTCGTCCACACCCTGAACAACACGGTACTGGCGACTCCCAGAGGCCTCATCGCCGTGCTGGAGAACAATGTGAACGAGGACGGGAGCATCCGGATCCCCAAGGCGCTGCAGCCATACATGGGAGGCAAGGAAGTGATCCTGCCCGTGGAGTAATGACTTTTATCTGCGCCGTGGGGATTCCTGCAGCGCAGAATACGCCCCGGGCAGCTTTGGCCTGGGCGATATCAGACGACAGACAGTCGAGAAAGGAGGCGGGTTCATGCACCGATATCTAAGAGCCATCGGCTTTTCCAAGGTGACCCGGGACGAGATGAAAGAGCTTGTTCTGGACAGCGTGCGAAAAGCGGATTCCAGAGGCTGCACCTTAAACAGCGAAGACGTGATGCTGGCGGAGTTTTGCAGGGACTACGCCGACGGACTCGGGATCTGCGCAGCCGGCACCTTTGACGACGACGAGGTGTTTCACGCGGATTATTACTACCCTTACCTGAAGGGCACCGGCATCACCTCTTACGAGGACCTGACGGTGGAGCGCCATGCGGCGGGGGACTCCTACGCCGGAATCTGCGACGATATGCGGATGGGGATCTCCCTCATCTTCTATCTGCAAAACAAGATCCCCTATGTGCGGGCACAGACCACGGGACTGCTCCCGGTGCGGGGCACCTCCCTGACCCTCTCTGCTCTGTCCGTGCAGGGTGCCATCCTGCTGCCCCTCCAGAAGCTTCCGGAGGACGAGGACCGGGCCTCCAGGCACCGGGCCTACCGGACAAAGCTCATGACCCAGGCCAGGGACGGGGACGAGGATGCCATCGAGCTCCTCACCTTGGAGGACATGGATCTGTACTCGGAGATCTCTCAGCGCATCCAGTATGAGGATGTGTACTCCCTGGTGGATACCAGCGTGATGCCCTACGGCGTGGAGTGCGACCAGTATACCGTCATCGGGGAGATCGTGGGGATGCGCCATGCCACCAACCACATCACGGAGGAACAGATCGAGGTCCTGACCCTTCGGTGCAACGAATTGACTTTTGATGTGGCGATCAATATAATGGACCTGTTGGGCGAACCCCAGATCGGAAGGCGTTTTAAGGGCGTCATCTGGCTGCAGGGAAAGATCAATTTCCCCGATCTGTAAGCCCACCACAAATACAAAAGAACGGAAGGGGCCGAAATCCGGAGATTCCGGCTCCTCCGTAAAAAGTCCGCGTAGCTCAGCTGGATAGAGCGACCGCCTCCTAAGCGGTAGGTCGGGTGTTCGAATCACCTCGTGGACGCTTTTATACTCCAGGTATAATGACAAACGATAAAAGACATGTTATAGTAGTTGTCAGAAAAAAGGGCCACAGGTCCGGAAAGGAAAGGCAATGCTGCTGAATCATAAGATGAAATCCGCAATGACATACCGTCTGTATGATCTCCAGGGGATCTTTGTGCCTTCTGCGAACCTCGCAGCGGTACGTGACGCAGTATGCCTTGCAAAGACCGGATCAAGTGGACATCTGAAGGAGGGTGCGGTTGTAAGCACCTGACAGGTTCAGATGAAGGAAGCAGATCGCTGCGAAACCCACCGCTTGTCCGAGGGATGAGCGGTTTTTTTGTGCGTTGAGGCACGGGAGGAAAAACCATGACCGACATTTTGCAAGACAGGATCCTGCCGCAGGCAATGAAGATCAAAAAAACGAATTCAGCATCAGAAAACAGAGACACAATTTGTAACAGGACAAAGACTGAAGTGGCAGCATGAACGGCTCATCCTATGCCGGGCTGCCGAGTCATAGGAGGTGTAAACATGGAACTTCCCTTTATCAATACCACCGCAACGGGACAGAATATCAACAGAATGCGGATCGAGGCAGGCCTGTCCGTAAGGGACATCCAGTCCGTATTCGGCTTTGCCACGCCCCAGGCCATCTACAAGTGGATCCACGGCACTGCCATGCCCACCATAGACAACCTGATCATCCTGGCCGCCATTTTGGGGGTCACCATGGACGAGATCGTGGCAGTGGATCTGCCGGTGAGAAAGTGCGGTTAATCGGTCCGTCGGGGAGAGCCCCCGACGGCAGAAAGTAAGGAAGCGCATAAAAATACCCGAGGCATTTGCCCCGGGTATTTTTGATGCATGCTGTCCGTCTGGAACATCCGATGTGCCGCAAGATCCGGGCGTTCAGATCACCGAATCCACGGCGGCGCCCTTGATGTCCTCCGCCAGGAGCTTCATCTTGTCCATCATGGCCTGCAGCTCCCGGTGGACCTCCTCCGGGGATTTTGCAGACTCCGCGGGGACTTCCTCCGCCCCGGCGGCGATGACCCGGTAGCCGATCTCGGCGACGGCCATATCGGCGGCCTCGGTGGCATCATCCGGCGCAGCCACGGTCTCTAACCGGTGGGTTTCGGCCTCCCCCTCCAAGAGGTCTTCCGTCATCCGGCGGATCCGCCTGTTCTCCTCCTCGATCTCGTCCGACTGATCCCGGATCTCCTGGGTCAGTGCCTGGAGCTGGGCTTCCCGCTCCTCCTGCTCGGCCTTCTTCTCTTCCTCTTCGTCCTTTTCCTTCTCTTTCTCCTTGGCGGCCTCCACCACTTCCTGCAGGTCTTAGTCCACCTGCTCCTTGGCAGCGCTCGCCGCCATTCCCATGACCTCCCGGCCCAGGGCATCCATCTTCGCATCCTTTTCCAGGGTGGCATCCACCATCCCATGGGTCTTTAACCGCTCGATGTGGATGGCTTCAATACCGGATATGTTGGCGGTCAGCTCGTCCTTCGCGTGATTTAAGCGCTCCTCCGTCTTTCGAATGCGGTCCGACATGTCTGTGTAGGCCTCCAGACCCTTCAGATCCAGGTCCTTCAGGCGCTCCGTCTCTTCCTCCGTAAACTCGGCGGTGCCACCTTCCTTTACGGTCTTATATTTCTCATACAGCTCCAGATCCGCTTCCAGCTGATCCTCATCGTCAAAGCCGTGATCCTTTTTGATGGACTCCAGATTGGATCGGTACCCGTCCAGTTCCTTCTGATAGTCCCGGATCTCGCCTTTGATCTCGGACACCCGGCCCCGCATCTGCTCCACCTTTTTGTCGATGGCTTTTTCCCGGTCAAAGGCATCCGAAACAATGCGCATGGCTTCCTTCCGGCCCCGCTGCTTTCGCTGATCGATCTCGCTTAAAAGCTCCAGATCCCCGGCAAAGACACTTCCGCCCTTCCGGTCCGTCTCCCCTTTTGCATCTCCCACGGACAGATTCCCGAGAGCGGGCAGACCAAAGGGCTGTTCCTGGTTTCCGATGGCTGGCAGTCTGTTCATAAAGGCTCCTTTCCCCCGAAAAAGAGAATTCTCCAATCTGTATATCGGCAAAGGCGCCCCGGGATATTAGGCTTTTGGGAAAAGGATCTCCCCGTTTTTATCGCCCCGTCACCTGAAAGCGGCGATAGGAGAGCCACCCCGCCATCACAAACAAAGCGGAGAGCAGCACATAGATCAAAGGAGCGGCTGTAAATCCGGTGAGGTACAGGCTTCCGATCCGGACCAGGCGGTGTTCCAGAAGCGACCAGACAGCGATCTGGTTCGAGGGGAGCATGGCATTGATTTGTGCCAGCAAACGGAAGGACGGCGGGATGGCGTCCAGCTGCCCGAAGATGTCCGCAGCCACCATCAGCCCCATGACGGCCAGGGGATTCTTGATCAGTTTGGAGACTGCCATGGCAAATGCGGCAAAAAAGATCGGGGCGGTGATCATGATCACCAACTGACGAAGGAGAAAGCCTCCCATGGTAAGGGCATATGCGCTGCCCGCAATCTCCAGCTGAACCGGGGCACTCAGGCCGTCCATGCCGTAGAGCGCCAGATCCAGGAGCGCCAGGGCGCCGCAGGCGCAGACAGAGCACCCTAGAATGACGGAGAAGCCTGCGATGAGCTTTGCCAGATAGGTTTCTTTTCGTCCGTTTTTGCATCCTAGGATGATCTGGTCCGTTTTTTGCCGGTGTTCCACGGTAAAGACCGTAGAGAGACAAAGCGCCGCAATGAGCAGAAGGACTAGCAGGATGCCGGAGAGGTTCTGGGAATAGATGATGGCTCCGCCGTAGTACCTGCTGGTGAGGGGCGTCTCCACGGCATCCGCGCGTTCCCGCCACCAGGCGATCTCTCCCTCCGTCATGCCATCCTCTGCCATGCTTTGGAAAACCCGCGCTTCCCGCAGGCGGTACATCTCTTCCACGGGCATCCCCGGGAGAAGGTCCCGGTCCCCCACCATGGAGAGCGCCGCATGCAGGATGCCCTGGTACTTCAGATTGTCTTCGTTCCAGACGGTCCCGTTTTCTATGAGCTTCGGGTACATCTCCTGCAGCAGGGCATCATCGATGAGGCGTCCGTCCAGTTCCTGTATCGCCGCTTTTTCCGCCCGGGTGGCATCAAAGCCTTTGATCAGTCCCGGGGTAAAGGCCTCTATCAGGACCACCGCAAACAGGATGATCAGCATTGAGGTGGTGAGTCTGCTTTTCAGGATCTTTTTCAGTTCAAAGAAGATCAGCGTTCCGAGATTGTTCATGTCACTCAAATTCCTCCATGTAGAACTGCTCCAGATCGCCCCGGCTTTCGTCCCAGGGGCCTTCGTAGATCAGCTGCCCGTCCCGCATCATCAGAAGATTCCCGGCGATGTGCTCCACATCGGACACGATATGGGTGGAAAACAGGACGATGGTTTCCTTCCCCACCTCCGCGATGAGATTGCGGAAGCGCACCCGCTCCTTTGGGTCCAGTCCCGCCGTGGGCTCGTCCAGGATCAGGAGCTTCGGGTCGTTTACCAGAGCCTGCGCGATGCCCACCCGCTGTTTCATGCCCCCGGAAAAGGTCCGGATCTTTTTACCGGCCACATCCGAGAGCCCCACCAGCTCCAGGAGCTCTTCGGTCTTTTCCTTTGCATGTTTTTTCTCCAGGCCCTTCAAAGCCGCGATATAGCGGACAAATTCCCTTGCGGTGAACTCCGGATAATAGCCGAAATCCTGTGGGAGATATCCCAGCAGCGCCCGGTACCCTTCCGTCTGCACCGGGACCCCGTCCGCGGTGATCTCTCCCCCCGTGGGGTCCAGAATCCCGGCCATCATCCGCATCAAGGTGGTCTTTCCGGCCCCGTTTGCTCCCAGAAGCCCGGTGACGCCCTCCGTGAGGGCAAAGGAGATCCGGTCCACCGCGATCTTGTTTTTATATTGCTTTGTGATCCTGTCTACAGATAATTTCATGCGAATGCCTCCACAGATTTGATGGTCTTCCACTGCTCATAAACCGTCAGCAGCAGGAAAAATGCAGCGATGGGCAGCCCAAAGCTCCGAAGGACCTCCAGATAGCGAAGGACCAGCAGTGGGTTGTAGCTTCCAAACAGGAAGGAAAGGGATGCCACCACCAGCGCGATGCCGGGAGAGAGCAGTCCGTTTTTGCGTCCCAGGGGGCTTCTCTCCACCGCCAGCGAGGCGCTCATGGTCACCAGGTACGGGATCAGGATCCGGGTCCCCACCGGAAGGACACCGCCCCCGAAGGCCGCGGCCAGCACCGGCGCACAGATACACAGCACCAGAGCCGACAGGATGCCCAGGACGATCATCCGCGAAAGGATCACGCTTCGCAGGGAATACCGGGTTGCCATCTCCAGCTCCGACATCCCGAAGCGCTCCGAACGCTTTGTTTCCAGCACGCACACCGCCGCGGTAAAGGGCATGAGCATCACCATCAGCCTCACGGTTTCCTCCAGATGCACCGACGCTCCCGCTATGGTCAGCCCCACCGTCAGGGCCGCAAACAGCCATACCGGAACCCGGATGTAGGCCGCTTGCTGCCGGAGCATCTGCATCGTAGAGACCTCCCGGGGCCGTAAGGTTTTCAAAAAGGCTTCCCTGCCTGCAGGCTCCGGCGCCGCAAAGGCTTCCCGCAGCAGGGTATCCAGATCATCTTTTTTCCTCTTCATCCCTCTGCCTCCATTTCTTTCCGTAAATGTTCCTCCGCAGTCTTCAGTCTCCTGTATACCGCAAAGCGCGACAGCTTCAGCAGTTTGCCGATGGTGCCCGGTGATTCGTCGTTCACATACCGTAGCAGCAGAAGCTCCCGTTCCTCCGCCGGAAGCTTCGAGAGGGCGTCCCGCACCAGGATCCGCTCCTCCTGCCCGTCAACCGACAGTCCGGGCACCTCCGCGGTCTCCTCCGGAAGGGCTTCCGGCTTGATGCGCCTGTACTCATCGATGCAGAGGTTTCGCGCGATGGTGTACAGGATCCGCATGTCGTATTCCCGCAGCTGTCCGTACTTGCCCAAAAACCGCAGGAAGGCTTCCTGTGTGATGTCTTCCGCTGCCGCCCGCTCGCCCAGCCGAAAGTATGCGTACCGGTAGATCCGGTCATATGCAAGCTCCAAATCCATGGTGACGGGTTGTCCTCCTTTCATCAGGTATAACGGATGAGCCCCAAAAGGTGTGCGCCCATGATAAAATATTTTTTTCTGTCTGTATACCCTGGTCAGCGCCGCCTGTTTTGGGGTGGCTCCTCTGCCACAAAAAAGTGCGCTGCCTCGCAGCGCACTTCGGTGGATAAAAGGCTATAGACATATATCCTGTCAGCGCAGCCGCTCTTTCATCGCGTACAGAAAGGAGCACAGGATCAGGGCGTAAAATGCCGAGATCAGCAGCACGGCCAGGGAAGGGCCGAGGCTGTGGAGATCATAGAGGTTGGTCAACAGACCGACCATACCGATGACAATGGAAAAGCCGGCAGAGAAGATCACTGCGCGGATGGCAAAGGACAGACTCTCCTCAGCCTCCGAGCGTTCTTCCTCCAGCAGATTTTCCCCCTTTTGAAAGGCGGAAACGATCGCCCTCCCGATGCTCTTTAGCCGCCCGCCCAGAAGGGTCAGGCCAAAGGAAAACCACACCAGGATAAATACCGTGGGCCAGTCCAGATACATGCCGAGTCCGCCGATGCCGCTGGTGCAAAGCAGCGTAAACTCCAGGATTCCCAACAGCAGGACGATCCCCGCAATGGTCTGGAACAGATTGGCCCTTCTCGCGTTTTTTTGTCCCTCCTGTACATCCTTTGCCAGATTCATCATATTTTCCTCCGCCTTTCCGTTGTAGCTTTCCGCAGAAAGCCGTTGCCCGGACAGGAGTTCGTTCAGATTGACGCCCAAGATCTCGCAGAGCGGCTGCAGCATGGAGACGTCCGGCATCCCGTTTCCGGTCTCCCATTTGGAGACGGTCTTGTCGCTGATCCCGAGACGGTCCGCCAGCTCCTTTTGCGTCATGCTCTGTTCCTTTCGGATCTGTGCGATGAATTTTCCGGTTTTGTTCTGATCCATGGTTCGTCCTCCTGCCGCTGTCTGCTGTTACAAGTCCAGTATGTGGCACAGCTCGGATCTTTGCTACCTACGGAGCGTAGAATGGCCTGCCGCCGGGTATCCGTTTCGGAGAATGCGGGCTCTCCGGCGTGTGGAGATGCCCTGCAGACAGGCTTTATCTAGATGATACCCGAATGGGGCGGGATTGTCACTGCCCGTAAGCAGGATCATGCACAATGCGCGGGGATACATCAGGTATAACGGACGAGTTTCGAAAAGCGTGCGCTCATTATGAAATATTTTTTTTGAGATCTGTACACCCTCCGAACTTGCACTTGACAAAGCCACCGGTATCCGATACCCTGTTTTTGGTGGCGGTAAGTCACTTGGAACGCGCTGAAGCGCGGCGGTACAAAGGGTTTATTCACAAGGTACGTCAGGAAGGCATACAGTTCCCGGGAACGGGAAGGGTATGCTTTTATTGTTCCAAAAAATACATTTACGGGAGGTACGGATTATGGCATGTTTTCTGGTGTCGGTAACGGAGGCCGTGGTGGTGACCGCGGCGGAGAAGGCGGAGGAGAAGAGAGAGCACAGCGCTGCGGCGACTGTGGAGGGAAAAGAGGCGCAGGTCTCCATCCCCTTAAGCAGAAAGCTGAAATGGCTCACTTGGATGCTTTGGGGCGGCGCGGTGCTGCTGGCCTTTGAGCATATCTGGCACGGTGAGGTGGTGATGTGGTTCCCGTTCCTGACAGCAATGTCGGATCCCGCGGATATGGCGGAGATGTTCCACGAAATGGCCACCGTGGGCGTGTGCATGGCGGTTCTGGTGACGGCGGTCTGGGCCGTGATGTGCAAGGTGGCGGATTCCATCGTAAAGCGTCCGGCTGCTGAGAATAAGCAGCACGCTGCAGCATAAGGAGGGCAGAATATGACTCTTCT
Organism: Lachnospiraceae bacterium; assembly: GCA_017543485.1. Taxonomy (GTDB): domain Bacteria; phylum Bacillota; class Clostridia; order Lachnospirales; family Lachnospiraceae; genus AC2028. The sequence goes on from JAFYFY010000092.1 coordinate 8,634, forward strand.
CATCACGGTATTTGCGGCAGTCATTGCCACGGTGAAATGGTATACCCGCAAGGACGATTCCATGAAGCTGGGGATCCTGTGCTTCCTGTACTGGGGCGCTTCCATCATGTGGTTTGTGGACGCGATCTTTGAGTATGTGGAGCTGCAGGCGGAGTACTTCACCCCGGCGCTGGAGGATATGGCAAACGATGCCTTCCTGGGGCTCTCCGTGGTGGCGCTTGGTCTGGTGATCTGGATCGTGCGGCTCCTTGTCACGGATCCGAGGGGTGCCGTACGGGCAGCCCTCACCAAAAAAGAGGCATAAAGGGATTTGTTTCGGGGCGGCCCGTTTCGGGGCCGCCCTTTTTTCTTCCCGTTTTCCGGGAAAATGTGATATGATTTGAAGGATTGGAAACGATTCACAGCGCAGAAAGGAAATCAGGTTATGGACAATCAAGGGATGAATCAGAACGCCCCCTCTCCGTACGGACAGCCGATCCCGCCCCAGGGACAGCCGGCATACGGCGCGCCCCAGGCAGCTCCTTCAGCACCGGTCCCCGCGCCCGCTGCGGCGCCCGCCGCGGCCGCGTCAGCGCCCGCTATGGTAGCCGGAGGATCCAAATATGAAGGAAAGTCGGAGGTCTCCCCGGAGGATTTTGCCTACGCCAGGGAGGTGATCGGCAAGCTCTCGGCCTATTTTGAGAGTGTGGTGGTGGGGCAGAACGCCCTGAAAAACTCCCTGATCACGGCGATCCTGGCGGACGGGCATATCCTCATCGAATCCGTGCCGGGCCTGGCCAAGACCACGGCGGCCAAGGCCATCTCCGATGCCGTGGACGGGAAGTTTTCCCGGATCCAGTGCACCCCGGACCTTTTGCCCAGCGATATCATCGGGACACAGATCTACAACCGGGCCACCGGGAACTTCGATACGGTCTTCGGTCCCGTCTTTGCGAATTTCGTTCTGCTGGATGAGATCAACCGCTCCAGCGCCAAGACCCAGAGCGCCATGCTGGAGGCCATGCAGGAGCACCAGGTGACCATCGGCGGGACCTCCTATTCCATGCCGGAGGACATCTTCATCGTCATCGCCACCCAGAACCCCATCGAGCAGGAGGGGACCTATCCCCTTTCCGAGGCCCAGACGGACCGCTTCATGTTAAAGGAGATCATCTCCTATCCCACGGCGGGAGAGGAAGTGGAGGTCTTAAACCGCATCGAGGCGGGGGCCTTCCAGAAAAAGCCCGCGGTGCTCACCATCAAGGACATCGACCGGGTGCAGGACATCGCGGAGCAGGTCTACGCGGATGAGAGCATCAAGTATTACATCTCCTCCATCGTGACGGCGACGAGACATCCCGAGAGATCCCTGCCCGCCGAGATGGCAGGCTACGTGCGGATGGGAGCCAGCCCCAGAGCCTCCATCGCTTTCCTTCGCACCGCCAAGGCCGTGGCGCTTTTGCAGGGGCGGACCTATGTGGTGCCGGATGATGTGAAGATCATGCGCCACGCGGTGCTTCGCCACCGCATCGGCTTAAACTATTCCGCCGTGGCGGATCATGTGACGGTGGAGCAGGTCATCGACCGGATCGTCCAGGGACTTCCCACACCGTAGAGGACGGCCCCGCAGGGGGCACCGGAAAAAGATGCGCGGGAGGACTCTGGCGGCCATGCAGTTTGATTATGATCTTCTGGAAAAAATCAGCAGAGAGATGGTGCTGTATACGACGCGAAAGACCTCGAACGTGTTAGAGGGGAGCTTTCCCAGCGTCTACCGGGGACGGAGCCTGGAGTTTGACGACCTGAAGGAGTATTCTCCCGGGGATGATGTCCAGGCCATCGACTGGAAATCCTCCTCCCGGACGGACAAGCTCCTCATCAGGCGCTACATCGCGGAAAAAAAGCACAACCTCCTCTTTGCGCTGGATACCGGTCTGAAGATGGATGCGGACACGGATGAAGGGGAATCCAAGGGGGAGCTGGCGCTCCTGATCCTGGGGTCCCTTTGCTATATCCTGGGAAAACAGGGCGCGGATTTCGGCTATGTGTACGGATGCCCCGAAGGGGAGCGGCGGAGCTTTTTCCGCTGCGGAACGGATCATCTGCAAAATCTCCTGGCGGAGTACGGGGAAACCATGTACCGGGAGCCCAAGGTTTCCCTCCATGATCTTTTAGAGGGCGCCGCGGAGCGGGAAAAGCGGCGGATGATCCTGGCGGTGATCACGGATTCGGAAGGGCTTTTGCAGCTGGATGAGGAGCTGGTAAAGCGCCTTACGGAGCGAAATGATCTCATCGTCTTTTGCCTGGAGGATGCGTATTTTACGGGGGATCAGGTATATGACACGGGCGTCAGGTCCTATGTGGACCGGATCATGGCGCGCTCCGCAAAGCTCCGGGATCTGGAGCTGGACAGACGGGAGGAGATCCTGGAGACCTTCTTAAAGATCGCCCGGAGAAACCGGGTGGGCTTTGCGCGGATCTCCAAAGCGGATACGGTGGTGGACAGGATCCTGGATCTGTTTGAGAAAGGGCGGCATGGAATTTACGGTTAAACTGCAACAGCTTATGCACATCAGCATCTCCTGGCTCCTTCTGGGGCTTGTGTTTGCTGCGCTCTGCGGGCTGTTTTTCTGGCTCTTTTTCCGGTCGGTGAACAAGCCCGCGCCAGAGCCGGAGCCGGTACCCGAGCCCGAAAAGCCAAAGCCTGCACTGTGGCAGATCCAGAGAAAGTATCTGCGGGATCTGGATATGCTGTTTCAAAGACGCATCGCCGGGAATCTGCCCATGCGGGATTCCTACCTGCTCCTTAGCGGCATCGCCAGGGGCTTCGTGCGGGATGCCACGGGGCGGGACGCGGACAAGATGACCCTGACGGAGCTGCAGCTTTATTCCGACAGCTTTCAGAGCGCGGTCTCTTCCGGGAACAATCCGGAGCGGGCACCGGGGAACGGGATGATGCCCCAGGCCTCCATGGCTCCGGTGGACTCGGTGAGACTCCTGACGGAGCTCATCGGAGAGTTTTATGAGCCGGAGTTTGCCCTCCGGTCGGAGGCAGATTTTGCGCATTCCTGCGCGGAGACGAGGAGGATGATCCAAACATGGCGGTAAGTTATCTGCACTCCTGGATCATCGCGGTCGTCCTGCTTTTGATCCTGGCAGCAGCCATCTGGTATATCTTTCGCCCCGATCATGACCACGGGTACCACGGCGGGGTCCGGGCGGCCAACACCCAGGCGGTGAAGCGCCTTCCCTACTACCGGAGGCTCTTTCTTCGGATGTGGATCTGCAGAGGGCTTCTGATCTTCGGCCTGGTACTCTCCCTGATCGGCAGTGCGGTGCTCATGGCCCGCCCCTATCAGGTGCGGAAGGTGACAAACGGAGTCCAGAAGCGGGATATCTTCCTGTGCATGGATGTGAGCTATTCCCTCTATGCGTTAAACTACGATCTGACGGAGTATCTGGAGACCATCGTGCGGCAGCTGGAGGGGGACCGCTTCGGCATCACCATCTTTAACACCTCCTCCGTGGTCTATGTTCCCATGACGGATGATTATGATTACGTCATCCAGCGGCTGGAGGAGCTGAAGGAATATTTCGTGCTCCAGAAGGAGTATGAGGAGCTGGCGGCGGAGCTGGACTACAATCTCTACAATGCCACGGACGAGCAGTACGAGCGGTATCTGGAGCTGATCTATCAGACGGACTATTTCGAGGCCGGGACCCTGGTGAACAATGAGGTCCGGGGGAGCAGCCTCATCGGGGAGGGACTGGCCTCCTGCCTGTACAGCTTCCCCTCCATCGGGGACAGCACCCGCACCAGGGCCATCATCTTTGCCACGGACAACGCCAATGCCGCCCTGGAAAAAGAGCTGGTGGAGCTTCCGGAGGCGGCCCAGCTGTGCGCCAAGAACAAGGTGACGGTCTTCGGGATCTTCCCGGAGGAAGAGCATTACTACGCGGACTATACGAAGGATGACTATGCGGGCTTTGCGAAGGAGCTGAAGCAGTGCGTGGAGCGCACCGGGGGAGAGTTCTATGTGCAGAGTCAGGACGGGACCGTGGCGGAGATCGTGGACCAGGTGAGACGGCATGAAGCCATGACCGTGGATACCATTGTGACGGAGCAGACCACGGATCTGCCGGAAGCCCCTTTTTGGGTGATGTTTGCGGGATTTGCCATCGCGGTGATGGCGGGAGTGGAGTTACGAAGATGAAGCTGCAGCCACTGATCCCGGTTCCCGTGGGAGCTGCCCTGCTGGCGGTGTCACTGCTGGCAGCAGGCGCCATCTACGCGCGGGAGCTGGTGAAAACAAAATCATTTGAGGTCCGGGGGCTTCTTCGGCTTCTTCGGGTGGTGGCCGCGCTGGTGCTGGTCTTTGTCATCAGCCTGCGGCCTATGCGGGAGTCCCACGACGCGGACGTGAAGCTCAGCAATCTGGATATCCTCTTTGTGGTGGATTCCACCATCAGCATGTGGGCGGAGGACTATGACGGCGGAGAGCGGATGAACGGCGTGCGGGAGGATATCGCCTACATCATGATGATGCTCCCGGGGGCCAATTACGGGCTCATCACCTTTGCGGATCACTCGGAGGTCCAGAGCCCCTTTACCCAGGACACGGATACCCTGAAGGCCGTGCTGGGGACGGTGTCCAGACCGGGAAGCTACACGGCGAAGGGCACGAACCTGAACACCCCCCTTCACGATCTGGAGTCCCTTCTTATCTCCTCCTCCAAAAAGGAAAACCGTCAGGCGGTGGTCTTTTACTTCAGCGACGGAGAGATCACGGACGGGAGTGAGCGGGAGACCTATGAAAACCTGGCCTATTACATCTCCGGCGGCGCGGTCCTGGGCTACGGCACCGAAGAAGGCGGCAAGATGAGGGACGAGTACTACGGCTATGTCTACGACAGCCACTTTAACACGGGGCTCTCGAAGATCGATGAAGAGAACCTGCAGGAGATGGCTCAGGAGATGGGGATCGAGTACCTCCACCGGGAGCCTGGCGCCTCTCTGGGCCCCATCCTCACCAGGGTCCAGTCCCAGAGCCGGATGGTCGCCGGGAACCGGAAGGATATCGTGACCTATCAGGATACGTATTATTACTATGTTCCCTGGCTGGCAGGCCTGCTGCTCTGGGAGCTCATCGAGGTCCTGTGGGATCTGCCGGGAGTCCGGGGGAGACTTCCGTTTCGGAAGAAGGAACGCGCATAGGCATTCATGAAAAAACTGTTTGGAGAGAAAATCAAAAAGGAGAAAAAGCCGCGGAAAAAGAGCGAGCTTCCCGCCATCGTCCGGGGGCTCCTTCTGTGCCTGGGGGTTGCCCTGGCCGTGCTGGGACTGTTCTTTATCCTGCGGGTGGGGACCAACGGGCTCTTTGGTCTGTTATACCGCAGCGGGCATTATGCTGCTGGGCTGGAGCGGACGCTTCTGTGGCTCAACAAGCCCGAGGGATATGTCCCCTGGTATAACCTGGGGAATGCGTATTTTCAGCAGGGAGAGTACCAGGAAGCCGTAAACGCCTACTACAACGCCCTGAGCACCGACCAGATCCCGGAGCAGGAGGAGTGTAAGATCCGGATCAATCTGGCCCTGGCGATCTTAAAGCCCTGCCGGTTCGAGGACCTTCTGGAGGAGGAGACGGTCCAGGGGGTGGTGACAAAGCTCCTCACCGCCAGACAGATCCTGGTGGAGAAGGGATGTGCCCACGAAAACGACGAAAAGGGCCACAACGCCGAGGCCCAGCAGCTCAAGGACGAGATCGATGAGATCCTGAAGAAGTTCGCCTCCGACCAGATGCCGCCTCCCCCCAGCGACGATCAGCAGCAGCAGGACGGAAGCGGCAACGAGGACGAGGATTCCGGCGGCGATGGGGGCTCCGGCTCCCAGCGGGAAAACCAGATCCGGGACAAGATCGAAGAGAACAAGCAGGATGCGCTGGAGGAGCGGGCCGAGGAACGGCAGTCCCTCCGGGACGACCTGGACATCTTCGGAGAGCATGAGGGAAGCGGAGAGTATCAGGGGGAACGCTGGTAAAGCAGTGCAGCATCGAAAACCCGCTCTGTCCGAAAATGCAACTTTTTTGGGACAGAGCGGGTTTTTTACAAGGACGGATCATCTGTGAGGGACTGCCTCACAGTGGGATCACAGCGAAGGGAGGACAGCCATGCCCATTCTGGACACAAACGGACAGCCCATCGGCGCGGAAGAACTGGAGCTCGCAGAGGAGCTCCTGGCGGGTTCCCTGGACAGCCATATCGACCGGCTCCGGGTGATCGCTCAGAGGCAAAGGAACCGGGCGGAAGCGGAGAAATTCTACCGACCGCTCCTGGAGATCTATGTGAAGGCCAGAAAGGACCTGGCTTCCAAATGCCGGGAGGTGGCCTCCGGCAAATCGGCTATCACGGTGACGGATTTTCTGTCGGGATATCTGGATGCGGTGGCTGCGGCCGCCGTCAAAAAGGTGGATCCAAACAGTCCGGCTTTCCGGGACTTTCTCTTTTTCGTGGCAACGGGATGGGGGAACCCGGCGTACCGGGCTCTCATCGGAGGAGCGCAGGGACCGCTCCCGGAACCGGAGCAGGACAGGGAGGAATCGCTTCAGGCCTCCATCGGCGACTTCCGGTTTTCGGATGAACCCGCTCCGGGGATCGAGAAGATCGAAACCTATCATCCCGGAACGGATAGCGTGAAGGCGCTCTATACCCTTCGCACCGGGAACTCCACCACGCTGTCAAAGAATGTGGAAGAGCTGGAGCGGGAAAAGGAAGAGCTCCGAAGACGAACGGATCTGAACGATCGTGAGAAAGAGAGAAGGATGGCCAAACTGGATCAGGCCATCGATGCGTATGTCAAGGGACGTTTCGGCATCGACGTGGCCGGAGAGGTGGCAAGAAGCCATGCCCAGAAGATCGCCGAAAAGCCGCAGGTCACGGCCGCGGATCTGTTTCGTGCGCTGTCCGAGCTGAACCGGGCCAACCGGCCGGATGAAGACCTGGGTGGGAAACTCAGGGGGTCGGATATCCATGCGGGAGCCATCAACGGAGTCAGTGCCGGGCGGGCGCCGGCGGTGCTGTACAGGACGCTGAGTATCATCGCCGGCTACATGAACGAGGTCAAAGCGGTTCAGGACCCGAACCTGCAAAAGACCAGAGCCGTGGAGCTGGCCACCCTGTCCGACGATCTTCTGATCTCCGAGCATGTATTTGCGGATACCAACGGCCGCACCTGCCGGATGTTCACGGATACCATTCTGCAGTCCTTCGGACTCCCGCCTCATACGCCCTTGAAGGAGAGGAGCGGAAAGGCGAAGAGCCTGGGCGCTCCCGTGGATCATCAGGGGAACGCACAGATCGTGCTCCGGGGGATCCAAAAGAGTGATGAGATCCTGAAGGAGGACAGGCGGCTTCGGGAGGAGCGAAAAAAGCAGAATGAGGAGCTCCGGGATTACCGGCAGGCAGTGGAACTGGACGGCACGGTTTCGTCCCTGGAATCGCTTGTGGGACATCTGGCAGAGGATGCCGGGACACGGCTCCGGGAGCTGGAGACCATGACCAAAAAGGGGCATGTCAACAACGATGAGTACATCCGGATGCACGATGCGTTAAAGGCCGTCAGCGCGCTGGATCCGAAGAAGGTGTCACCCCGTCAGGTGGAAGAAGCGCTGGAAGAATTAAAGGACGCCGCTGCGGAGTATCAGCGGACCCACACCGGTCTTTTTGTCGCCAACAGCGGATACGGAGGAAAGCGTCTGGAGGCCTCCAAGGAGTATCAGAGCTTCGCCACAGGCCGTCAAGTCAATCTGCATGGCTTTATGACCAGACTGGACCAGGATGCCCCCATCGCAAGCCAGCATCCGAGTCCGGAGGCGCTGGTCCCGAAGGAGAAAGCCCCGGAGAGAAAGCGGTCCGCCAGTGTTCCTGCGCCGAAGATGAAGGAGCCCCTGGCACCGGCGCCGGAAGAAAAAGCACCGGAAAAAAAGGGCGGAGCTCCAAAACTGTAACAGGGCAGGGTCCCGCAGCCTGCTAGCTTCTGCGGTACTGGACCGGGGTCATGTCGTAGGTCTTTCTAAAGAGCCGGTTAAAGTGCTCCACATTTTCGTATCCCACCTCGGCAGCCACGCTCTCCACACTGCGTCCCGACTCCTTTAACAGGGCCCGGGCCCGCTTCATGCGCTCCAGCCGGACCACGTCCTGGAAGGTCTCGCCGGCCTTTTCCTTGATATACTTGGACAGATAGGGCTTGGAGAGGTGGAAGGCCTCCGCCAGCCCGTCCAGGGTGACGGTCTGGTAGTTTCTCTGGATGTAGCACAGGATCTCCACCAGGCGCTCCTCCCGCATCCGGGTAACATGGAGAGCGGCGGCGATCTTGTTCACGCTGGAGGCCAGGGCGGCGATGGAAGCCTTGATGATATCCTCATCCACTCCCACGCCCCAGTAAAGCTGGTCTCCCTTGGCGCCGTGGACCGTGATGCCGAAGTATGCGGCGGCCTTTGAGGAGGAAGAATGGGAAACGGCATGCTCCTCGTAGGTGCTCACCTCATAGTCGATGCCGAAGCACATCTTGATGGCATTGCTCACGGCGTCCAGACGGCCGTTCCCCTGGGCCGTGACGACTCTGCGGTCCTCTCCCTGGCAGATGGTGACATCCGCCACGATGCCGTTTTCCTGACGGAAGTGGCACTCCGGGATGGTGAAGATCCCCCGGGGACGGATGTATTCGTCCTCGAAGACCTCGAAGATCTCCTGGGGCTTTAACTCCTGATGCTTCCGGTCCGAGACGCCCTTCATCAGGTATCCCACCTCTTCCTTCATGGCAGCTGGCAGACTGAAGCCGAACTGCTGCTTCAGCACGAAGGCGACGCCGCCCTTTCCGGAGGTGGAATTGATCCGGATCACGTCGGATTCGTACTCTCGGCCCACATCGGAGGGGTCGATGGGCAGGTAGGGGATATCCCAGCGCTTGCCGGTCTTTCCCTCGTCGCGCCATGCCATGCCCTTGCTGATGGCATCCTGGTGGGAGCCGGAGAAGGCGGTAAAGACCAGGTCTCCGGCATAAGGGGTCCGCTCGTGGACCTTCATGTTGGTAAAGCGCTCATAGGCTTCCCGGATCTCCATGATGTTGGAAAAATCCAGTCCGCTGTCCACGCCGTGGGTCATCATATTGAGGGCCACCGTGACGATGTCCACATTTCCGGTACGCTCGCCGTTTCCGAAGAGGGTCCCTTCCACCCGGTCCGCGCCGGCCAGCACCCCCAGCTCCGCATCCCCGACGCCGGTGCCCCGGTCATTGTGGGGATGGACGCTCAGGACCACACCCTCGCGGTACTTCAGGTTCTTGTGCAGGTATTCGATCTGGCTGGCAAAGACGTGGGGCATGGCCACCTGAACCGTGGAGGGAAGGTTGATGATGGCCTTTTTGGTCTTCGTGGGCTTCCAGACATCCAGCACCGCATTGCACACCTCCAGGGCAAATTCCGGCTCCGTCTGGGAGAAGCTCTCGGGGCTGTACTCGAACATGAAATTCCCCTCGGTCTCGTCTGCCAGCTTCTTTAAAAGCTTCGCGCCGTCCACCGCCAGCTTCTTGATGTCCTTTTTGTCCTTTTTAAAAACCTGCTCCCGCTGCTCCACGGAGGTGGAGTTATACAGATGGACCACCGCCTTGGGCGCGCCCTTTACCGCCTCGAAGGTCTTGCGGATGATGTGCTCTCTGGCCTGGGTGAGGACCTGGATCGTCACGTCCTCCGGGATCATATCCCGCTCGATGAGGGCACGGATAAATTCATACTCGGTATCGGAGGAGGCGGGGAAGCCCACCTCGATCTCCTTGAACCCCACATCCACCAGGATCTTAAAAAATTCCAGCTTGGTTTCCAGGCTCATGGGGTCGATGAGGGCCTGGTTGCCATCCCGCAGGTCCACGCTGCACCAGATGGGAGGCGCGGTGATGGTGTCCTTCCGGACCCAGTCATAGCAGGGGACGGGGGGCAGATGGTAGGTCTTCCGGTATTTTTCACTGATCTTCGGTTTTCTCATGTTCTGATCCCTTTCTTTTCGTCAATTCATGACGCAAGGAAAATCTATCACAGATATTAAAATAAATCAAGAAGGAATTTGAAAATGATCACAGGGGAAAGCTTGCAGATTCCGCGTCAAAAAAGGGATGATGGCGAAAGTACGGGAAATACAGAGCAAAATTGCACGGGCAAACAGTTAAAAATCTGTCCGTAAAATGATGCATGATCCTGTTTTTGCGTGCGCGAAAATCCATGCAAACCAAGGATGAAATACGGCGACAGCCTTTTTTTCGGGATCCGTCAAAACCGGCGGAGGGATCCGGCGGTTTCCGTTTTTTTTGAGTTTTTCCCGGAATATGGTATAATAATCCCGTTTTGGTTTCCCGAGGCAGTGAGGCACAAAGGACAGAGGTGGATCGATGGCAAACGAGACGGAAGTAAAAGACACCCCGGAAGGGACAGAAACTTCGGAACAGAAAAAGACCCCGGAACAGAAAAAGGAGAAGCCCGTTAAAAAGGCGAAGACCTTTGATAACGGAAGGAAAAAGAAGCGCAAGTGGATCGTCCGGCTGGTGATCATCGCCGTGATCGCCCTGCTCATCGCGCTCTGGGTCCGGAATGTGAAAAAAAGGGCAGAGGAAGCGCTGGCCGCCCTGACCAGCGTGGAGACCCAGGCGGTTTCCGTCCGGGACCTGCTGCGCAGCATTCCCGCCACGGGAACCGTGGTGAGCCTGGAGAGCAAGGAGGTCCCCGGGACCCTGACAGGGACCCAGATCGCATCCCTGGAAGTGGAAGTGGGGGACCGGGTCCGGGAGGGAGATCTGCTCTTTTCCTATGACACCACCCAGATCATGAAAAATCTCGTCCGGGCACAGGAATCCCTGACTACGGCCCAGACCCGCAATGCCCTGACGGAGTCGGATCTGGCGCGAAGCGTCAGCGACGCCGGGAGAAACAGGGACTATGCCGTGGACGCCGCACAGGAAACCATCGCCAGGCTGCTGCAGTCCGCGGATCAGGCCCGGAAGGCATATGAAGACCATATCGCCCTGCGGGATCAGAAAAACAATCTGCAGTACAATTACGAAAGCCTCCTGGCCCAGTACAAAGCCCTGACGGGTACGGAGGATACGGATCTGTCGGGCAATGACCTGTCCCCGGAGGCGGCGCGGCTTCTGCCCGCCATCGCCCAGGCCCGGACGGCGGCTTCTTCCGCGGCGGCGACCTATCAGGCAGACGGGGGAGATGCAGCCACCACTTCCCTGATGAATGCATACAACCAGAGCATGTACAGCTATCAGGACGCGTTAAAGAGCTACCAGAACACGGTGGATTCCCAGAATTCGGCCGTGGCGGGAGCCCGCAGCAGCCGCACCTCCGCGGAGCTGGGGTTAAATACCGCTGCGGAGGAGGATCTGGTGGAAAGCTACGAACAGCAGATGGAGAAGGCACAGGTCACCGCCCCCATCTCCGGCATCGTCACCGCGGTGCTGTATCATGCGGGGGATACCTATGCCCAGGGACCTGTCCTCACCATCCAGGATGACTCCGAATACGAGATCGAGACCCAGATCAGCGAATATGATATCAGTGACGTCGCAGAGGGTCAGAAGGTGCTGATCAAGACTCCCGCCACCGGGGATGAGGAGCTTCCGGGACACATCATAAAGATCGCACCCGTGGCCACCGCCGGATCCGGGGGTGTCACCTACACGGTGCGGGTCGCCATGGATGAGCCCTGCGACAGACTGCGACTGGATATGAGTGCCTCCCTGTCCATCCTCATCGAGGAGCATCCGGGAGCGCTGACCGTTCCCTATAACGCCGTTCAGGAGGATGAAAACGGACAGACCTTCGTGGAGGTGAAAAAAGGCGAGGACGAGTTTGTCCGGGTGGATGTGGAGGTGCGCTTAGAGAGCAATTACTACACCGAGATCGCTCCCGGACCCGTGAAGGAGGGCGAGGAAGTAAAGCTCATCTCCAACACGGAGATCAACAGTCTGCTGGATCAGCTGACGATGTTCTGATGCGGAAAGACAAAGAGAAGATGCAGGACCTGGAAGAGAAAATCAAAGATACGCAGGGCGCCCCCGCTCCGGAGCATCTCCTGGAGCTGACCGGGATCGTCAAGCGCTTTTATATCGGGCAGCCCAACGAGCTGGAGATCCTCCACGGCATCGATCTGCGGGTGAGTGCCGGTCAGTTTGTGTCCATCGTCGGGGCCTCCGGCTCCGGGAAGACCACCCTCATGAACCTCATCGGGCTGCTGGACCGCCCCACGGAAGGAAAATATGTCATCAACGGCATCGACATCGACGATGCGGACGACAATGACCTGTCCTATATCCGGAATCAGGAGATCGGGTTTGTGTTTCAGACCTACAACCTGGTGCCCAAGACCAATGCCCTGAAAAACGTGGAGCTTCCCATGCTCTATGCCCACATGCCGGCGAAGCAGCGCAGGGAAAAGGCCGAACGACTGCTGGAGCTGGTGGGGATGAGCGACCGGATGAAGCATATGCCCGAGGAGCTCTCCGGCGGACAAAAGCAGCGGGTGGCCATCGCCAGAGCCCTGGCCAACGACCCGTCCATCCTTCTGGCGGACGAGCCCACCGGCGCACTGGATTCCGTGACGGGGCGGCAGGTGATGGATCTGTTCCACGAGCTGCATGAGCGGGGGACCACCATTCTCCTCATCACTCATTCCACAGAGCTCTCGGACGAGACGGAGCGCATCGTCTCCATCCGGGACGGGATGATCACGGGAGAGCATGCAGGCGCCGGCCGCGGGCCGAAGGAGGGGTGACATGTTACTGGCAGAAAACATCCGCATGGCTTTCACCAGCCTTCTGGCCAACAAGTCCAGAGCGCTTCTGACCATGCTGGGCATCATCATCGGCATCGCCTCCGTCATCGCCATCATGACGGTGGGGAACTCTCTCTCCAGCTCGGTCTCCTCGGAGATGCAGTCCGTGGGGGCCAACAACATCTCTGTGTATCTGGATGTGAGGGAGGCGGAAAAGGATGACCGGGAGGACGGTGTGTCCTTCGGCGGTCTGCCCACCGGGAAGATCACCGAGGATGACTTCATCACTGCGGAGATGCTGCAGGAACTGGTCCGGGAATACCCGGATCTCATCGAGACCATCTCGCTAAACGGCGCACAGATCGGCAGCGGCGCCATCGAACAGGGGAAAAAGACCTTCGCCGTCTCCGTGGAGGGTATCAGTTCCGGGTATCTGGAGGCCAATCCCATCCATATCGTGGCCGGGCAGTCCTTCGGCGAGCGGGAATTCGAGGAGGCCAGACGGGTCTGCCTTATCGAGGACAAGCTGGCGAAAAAGCTCTTCGGGGAGGATCCGGCCCAGGCCATCGGCCGGACCGTCACGGTGAAGACCTACGACCGGGTGCTGGAATTCGGTGTGTCGGGAGTGTATGAGAACGCCCAGGGACAGGTTTTTTCCTTCGGCTCCGAGGCCAGCTATACCTGCTATGTTCCGCTTTCCGCATCCAATGAGATCACGCATAACAAGAGCTACACTCACTTTGATGTGGTGACAAAGCTCGGGGTGGATGCAAACGATGCCACCCGGAAGATCAAGGAATTCATGAACGGCTATTACCGGACCAATGACCGGGTCACGGTGGACGCCTTCAACATGAAGGATGTGGCGGGGAGCCTGGAAAAAATGATGTCCTCCATCACCATGGGCATCTCCATCATTGCCGGCATCGCCCTTTTAGTGGGGGGGATCGGGGTCATGAACATCATGCTGGTCTCCGTCACGGAGCGGACGAGAGAGATCGGGACTCGTAAGGCCCTGGGAGCCACCAACGCCTCCATCCGGATCCAGTTCATCACCGAATCCATGATCATCTGCCTCATCGGCGGCGCCATCGGCGTGGCGCTGGGGATCGCCGGGGGAAGTCTGGCCGCGAAGGCGATGGAATTTCCCGCCAGGCCCACCCTGTCCAGCATTTTGGGGTCCCTGCTGTTTTCCCTGGCCATCGGGGTGTTCTTCGGATTCTATCCGGCGAACAAGGCTGCCAAGATGAATCCCATCGAGGCGCTGCGGTACGAATGACGCCCCGGGTGCGGGAGTTTTTGCCCGCGGAGGCCGGAATTCGTGAAAATTCGGTGAAACTTCTTTCCCTTTTGCAAAAAATGAGATAGAATAGAGCCTTGTATGAAGAAGAAGCGGAAAATGCGCAGGGAGGCGCGTTTTTCGAAAGCAATGTCAGAAAAGGAGAGTTTTGGTTTCATGGCACAGGAGAACGAAACAGCCAAAGAGGCACAGGAGACGGCAGCTGCCGAAAAGAAGCTGACCAAATATGACCTGAAGATCCAGCGCCGGGAAGAAGAGCGGAAGAAGGCGGAGCGGGATGAAAAGATCTTCAGCATCGTGGGCGTCTGCGTGATCATCGCCCTGGTGGCGCTCATCGCATCCTTCCCCATCCGGTCCTACCTGGCGGTGCACGGCACGGTGCTCACCCTGGACGGGGAGCCGGTGTCCCGGGTGGAATTCGATTATTACTACAATAGCGTCAAGACCAATTACCTGAACAATTACGGGTACTACCTGCAGTACTACTACGGCATGGACATGAACGGGGACATGAAGGACATCATGTACGATGACACCCTGTCCTTCCATGATTTCTTCGAGCAGAGCGCCGTGGAGCAGCTTCGCCAGAACGCAGCCCTTCGCAAGGAGATCGCTGCAGTGGGATTTACCCACGATGTCACCCAGGACTACGCGGACTACATTGACGCCCTGGGAAAAACCATCAAGGAATCCGGCCAGACCGTCAAGGCCTATTACCAGAGCAACTTCGGCCCCTACGCCACCGAGGCCCGGCTGGAGCAGACCGTGAAGAACAGCCTGCTGGTGACGGCTTACTATGATGAGAAGAATGCCGGTTTCCTGCCCACTGACGGGGAGATCGATACCTACTACGCAGAGCATCCGGACGACTACGACTTTGTGGATTACCGGATGACCACCGTCTCCGCGCAGATCCCTACCGAGCCCACCGAGCTGGCGGATGAAGGCGCCGTGGTGGGAGAGGACGGAAGCTACACCGCATCGGAGGCCGAGATCGAGAAGGCCATGGCGGATGCGGCGGCCGAAGCGGATGAAGCGGTGAAGACCGTGGACACGGACGGAACCCTCTACGAAGGACGGACGAAGATCCAGAGCAACAGCTATGTCAGCGACTGGCTCTTTGAGGAGGGCCGCAAGGAAGGTGACACGACTGTCGCCTCTTCCGATGTCAGCCACAGCTATTATGCGGCGGAATTCCTGAGCCGCTATCAGGATACGAAACCCACCTACAATGTGCGCCTCATCGCCACCCAGGAGGACAACGGGGAAGCGATCCTGGCGGAGTACAGGGCAGCAGGCGGCAATGAGGATGCCTTCATCCAGATGGTGAAGAAGTATTCCGGCTCCGGTCTCGGGGACGGACTGCGGGAAGGCGTATCCGCGGATTCCTACGGCGATGCGGCAAAGGAATGGCTGGAGAGCAGCCCCGCGGCGGGAGACACCTTCAGCGCCTTTGTGGAAGATTACGGTGTGACCTATGTCCTGTACTATGTGGGCACCGGAAGGCCCTCCTGGTACTACACCATCCGCGACACCATCCAGTCCGACCGGATGACGGAGTATCTGGACGGCATCACCGAGCAGGTGGAGGTACAGGATCCCAAGGGCAATCTGGAGTACCTGAAGAAGCTGGCTGAGAAGGAAGAGACCGTGATCGAGCCGGCGACGAAAGAAGAGAGCGCAGGTTAAGAAACCTCAGCAAGCTGAGAAACCTCAGCAAGCTGAGGAACATAAGGAACATAACGAAGCGGTCGGGATCGCAGAGGAAGCGGTCCGGGCCGCTTCTTTTCGTCCTCTTTTCATTCCGGGCCGTTTTTGCTAAAATACGCATATGAATACAGGCAAAAAGAAGGCTCTGGCGCTGGATCTGGACGGAACGCTCCTGACATCGGACAAGAAGATCTCCCCTCTGACCAGGGAAAAACTGGAGGCCCTTCTGGGGGCCGGGCATGTGCTGATCCTGGCATCGGGAAGACCCACCCCCGGGATGCGGTTCGTGGTAAAGGACCTGGGATTTCACCGCCCCGGGTGCTGCATGGTCACCTACAACGGCGCCTACGTGCAGGACTGCGGCACCGGAGAGGTCCTGTTTGACAAGACGCTGCCGGCGTCCGTTCCGGGGGAGCTGTTTCGGCTGCTGCGACAGGAGCGCCCCCTGCCCGGGCTTATCACCTATCTGGATACGGAGATCCTCTCCGCCTTCCCGGAAAATGAATTCACGGCCCGGACTTCCCGGAACAATGCAATGCCCGTGCGGGTGGTGCCGGATTTTGACACCTATGTCGATTTTCCCGTGCACAAATGCATGATCACGGCGCCGGAGGAGACCGCCGCGCGGCTGGAGCGAAAGCTGAAGGAAGTTTACGGCGAGACCCTGAGCATCTGCCGGTCGGAGAGCTATTTTCTGGAAGTGATGCCGGCGGGTACCTCCAAGGCGGCGGGACTGGCCATGGTCCTTGACTATCTGGGGATGGGGCCGGAAGCGCTGGTGTGCTGCGGGGACGGGGAGAACGATATCCCCATGATCCGGTACGCAGGCGTGGGCGTGGCCATGGGCAACGCCAGGGAGAGCGTGAAGGCGGCTGCGGATTTTGTGACGGGGAGCAATGACGAGGACGGCCTGGCGCAGGTCGTGGACCGGTTTTTTTTGACGAGGACGGATGGAAGAGCACAGATATGCGGAAAACATCATCCTGCCGGAAGCGGTACGGAAGATCCTGAAGAAGCTGGCGCAGGCGGGCTTTGAGGGGTATGCCGTGGGAGGCTGCGTCCGGGACAGGCTCCTGGGAAAGGAGCCAAACGACTGGGACATCACCACCTCCGCTTCCCCTGAAGAGGTAAAGGCGCTGTTTCGTCGGACCGTGGATACGGGACTGCAGCACGGGACGGTGACGGTGCTCTCCGGGGAGGAGCAGTTCGAGGTCACCACCTTCCGGATCGACGGGGAGTACGAGGACGGCAGACACCCCAAAGAGGTCACCTTCACCGCCAATCTGGAGGAGGATCTGGCCAGACGGGACTTTACCATCAACGCTATGGCCTACAATGAGAAGCGGGGCCTTGTGGACTGCTTCGGCGGCCTGGCTGATCTGCAGGCGGGGATCATCCGCTGCGTGGGGGATGCGAAAAAGCGCTTTGGAGAGGATGCGCTTCGGATGCTGCGGGCGCTTCGTTTTTCCGCGCAGCTGGGATACCGGATCGAGGATGAAACCTTTTCCGCCATCCGGGAGCTGGCCCCCACCATCGAAAAAGTCAGCGCGGAGCGGATCCGGGAGGAGCTGGTAAAGCTCCTGGTGTCGGACCATCCCTATACCCTGAAAAAGGCCTGGGAGACGGGGCTGACAAGGGTCTTTCTGCCGGAGTTTGACCGGGCCATGGAGACGCCCCAGAGACATATCCATCACTGCTATGACGTGGGGGAGCATCTTCTCCACTCTCTGGAAGGGGTGCCTGCGGAGCCGGACCTTCGGATCGCCATGCTGCTGCATGACATCGGAAAGAGCGAGACCATCACCGTGGATGCGGAGGGGATCACCCACTTTTTCGGCCATCCGGAGGTCAGCGCCCGGATGACGGAAGAGATCCTGCGAAGACTCAAATTCGACAATGAGACCATCAAAACCGTGACCACCCTGGTGCTGTACCACGATTACGGAAACGGCATGCCCGTGACGGAAAAGGGAGTCCGGAAGGCCGTCAGCCGCATCGGGGCGGAGCTGTTCCCGAAATATCTCCTGGTGCGCAGGGCGGACCTGCTGGCCCAGAGCGACTATCGGAGGGCGGAAAAGCTGGAGGCCCTGAGACTCTGGGAGGAGACCTTCCGGGAGGTGACGGAGCGGGGGGACTGCACCAGCCTGAAAAGCCTGGCGGTCAGCGGACGGGATCTGATGGCGGAAGGCCTCCAGCCGGGAAAACACCTGGGGGAGGTGCTCCAGCGCCTTCTGGAGGAAGTGCTGGAGGATCCCGGGCGAAATACCAGGGACTATCTGCTGGAAAAAGCAAGGGAATGGGAAGCGAAGGCGTGAGAAAAAGAGCCCTCACAATCGCATATATCTGTCTGCTTCTCCTTTGCCTTTCGGGGTGCGGAGAAGAGACCGGGCAGAGTCCGGTTCTGCCGGATGAGCGGGCGGATACGGGATTTGTCCTGTTCGGGATCTATGATTACGACAGCGCGGATACCCCGGTGTTTGTCTCCGCAGACGCCGAGGCCGGGACCCTGACCTTTTTCAATCTGACGGTGGCAAAGCGCTATACCCTCTCCTACGACGGCACCAGCGGGTTCTATGACAAATACGGCCAGACCATGTCCGTTTCCCAGTTTACTCCGGGAACGCTGGTGGATCTGAAGTTCGTCAAGGGAAGCAAACACCTGACAAGCATGTCGCTTTCAAAGGATGCATGGCTCCGGGATGCCACGGATGAGTACCGGTTCGACCCCGTGAAGCAGGAGGTGACCATCGGCTCGGAGGTTCTGAAGATCAGCCGGGAGGCCCGGTATTTTTCCGGGGGAGAGGAGATTCCGGACGCGGAGTTAAACGAGGCCGATACCTTAAGCTTTTCCGGCATCGGCAGCACGGTGTACTCGGTGCTGGTGGAAAACGGCCACGGATATCTGCGGCTGAAGGGGCAGGAGTATTTCGTGGGGGGCTGGATCGAGGTGGGATCCAGGATCTTCCGGAAGGTGACGGAGGACATGCTGCTCACCGTGCCCGAGGGTCGGTATCAGGTCATCGTCAGCAATGCGGGGACCAGCGCGGAGCGGACGGTCCAGGTCCGCCGGGGGGAGGAGAGCGAGCTGGATCTGAGCGATGTGGAGATCGAAAAGCCGAAGATCGGAATGGTGCTCTTTTCCCTGACACCATCCGATGCGGAGCTGTACGTGGACGGGGAGAAGACGGACCCCTCCGGGGCGGTGGAGATGAGCTACGGCCTCCATCAGATCATCTGCCGGGCATCCGGGTACCGGTCTCTCACCCAGTATATCAGCGTGGGGCAGGAGTCCGCAGGGATCAACATCGTTCTGGAGACGGCGGATGCCGGGGCCCAGGAGGAGGAGACGCAGGTTCCGGCGGATACCACCACCTCCTATTATCAGGTCCATATCGGAGCCCCGGAGGGAGCCAGCTGCTATCTGGACGGAAGCTATGTGGGCATCGTCCCCTGCAGCTTCCGAAAGACGGAGGGGACCCACACCATCACCCTGGCCAGACAGGGGTATCTCACCAGAAGCTACACCATCTCCGTGGACGGGGAGGACAAGGATGTGTCCTTCTCCTTCGTGGAGCTCATCACCGAGGAGCAGGCGGCAGCAGGGGGCGGAGCCTCCCCGGATGCGGGGACGGGAACCGGTACCGGAACGGAACCCGGAAATGCCAACCGGACCCCGGGGGATGCGGTGAGTCCCGACGGTGCTCAGGCAGGGCAGGGCGGCACCTCCGCAGCCGGCACGGATACCGGCTCTCAGAGCGGTGAAAACGCCTCTCAGACCCCGGGGGATGCGCTGCAGGCGCTGAATTCCGCCATCGCGCCGGCGGAAAACGGCTGAAATGCACAAAAAATCGGGGTTTTTTGGCCGAAAATCCGCAAAAATCCTTGACAAATCGGGGGCGAGTCTATATAAGTATTATTAGCGGTTTCCGAAGCCGCCGATTATCAAATGATTATCATATAGGAGGAGTATCATCATGAACAAGACTGAATTGGTTGCAGCGATCGCTGACCAGGCTGGTATCACCAAGAAGGACGCTGAGA
>JAFYFY010000093.1 GCA_017543485.1 Lachnospiraceae bacterium
GATGGACGGACCGCTGGTGCAGCTGTTGGGAAGCAGTCCCATGGCAGCGTAGCCAAGTCCGGCAGGGATAAACGCTGAAGGCATCTAAGCGTGAAGCCCCCCTCAAGATGAGATATCCCCACCACAAGGTGATAAGACCCCTTAGAGAGTATGAGGTTGATAGGAATGAGGTGTAAGCGCAGTAATGCGTTCAGCTGACATTTACTAATCGGTCGAAGGCTTATCCAACAATAGCAGAAACTCTGATGCAAGTTTGCGAAGCAAACTTGAAGGCGAATGGCGCAGACATTCGGCTATGATTCGATTTCGGTTTTCAGGGAGCAAATCCCTCACGAAGAAGCGAAGCTTCTTCAAGGCGATTTGATTTATCAAATCGGCTAATCCTCGATAGCTCAATGGTAGAGCACTCGGCTGTTAACCGAGTTGTTGTAGGTTCGAGCCCTACTCGGGGAGCTTAGGAATTAAGATCCTGTAACCGCTCGCATCAATGGATGCTTCGCGGACAGGCTCTAAATTCCTTACAGTTGCTCCGCAACTGTGAACAGATACCAAAAGCCCCGAGCGGTCAACGCCCGAGGCTTTTTTGTATGGTTCGAGTCTCTTTTTTCTTTTACCGTCTCTCCCGGATGATCATCCTGCTGTTAAAATACGTGATCAGGAAGTACCCGCCGTAGATCACCAGCAGCACTCCTGCCGTGATGAGGGAGGAGCTTTGCACCTTTTGGGTTCCGATGGCAATCATCAGCTCCGATGCGAACCGCATGCCGAAGATGGAATGGATCACAGCCAGCACCAGCGGCAGAAGGAAGAACAAGCCGGTCTGGATGAGGAGAGAGTGTGAGATCTCCGATTCCTCGGCCCCGATCTTTCGCAGCATTTCATAGCGGGGCAGACTGTCGATGCTCTCGGAGAGCTCCTTCAGTGCCAGGATGGCACCGCAGGCCATCAGGAATACCAGACCGATATACATGCCCAGGAAGGTCAGGATCGCACCGAGACCCACCACGGCGTCGAAGATATCGAACTTCGTGTTCAGGCCGATGCTGGCTACCTGATCCGGCTGAGAGGCTTCCCGGTCGGCGCGGACCTGTGTAAACACGGCCTTGACCCGTTCTTCGATCTCCTGTTTCTCTGCCTTGGTCTCTGCGTTGTAATGACCGATGAACTCTTCCACATGGGGGATGGCAGAGGATCCTTCCCCTTTTACCACTTCGTCCGGAACCACGAAAAATCCGGGATTCATGTGCTGCGTACTCAGGTCGATAAAGCCGTCCCGGCATTCGGGATATGCGCTGTGCAGGGTATGTCCGCAGACCGTGATGTCAGGGCTGTCCGCCATCCGCAGGTTCAGGATCTGCAGCATGTTTTTGTAATCACACAGGAGGAGATATTCATCCGCCCCCAGCGTGAGGGTCTCTTTTCCATAGAGCGTGCGCAGCGCGTTGTAATCGCTGACGGCGATGAGCTGCTGCGGGGTATCATAGTCCATAAAGCGGAACTGGCTCTTCAGGGCGTCCAAATGGGGGCCGAGAAAAATGCCCAGGGTAAAGGAAGGATCTCCGTAGAGCCGGAAGTGTACGTAATCTCTGAAATCCTCCGTCAGATCATACCCGTATTCCCGGTAGATTTCCGCGAAATCCCCAAGGGCATCCGGATCGTCATAGTCCGCAAAGAGCGCCATCCGGTACTGGGCGTCAGCGGGGCAGAGCTCCCGCAGATTCGAATTCATGGAATTGCGGACGGAGAAGGCGGAGGACAGCAGGCAGATCGTCAAAAAAAGCATCAGGCAGATTACCGACATGGAGGTGACCATGGTGTTTACCTTGCTGCTCACCTGCCGGAAGGTAAAGACGTTCAGGCCCTTGTAGTATACCCCCTTCAGAGACATGATCACCCGGAGGAACATCCCCGACACGGACCAGAAGATCACGAAGGTGCAGACCACACCCGCCAGGATCGACAGCAGGAGCTTGTTGCGGCTTAAGGATTCATAGCGGATGCCTACGGCATAATAAGCGGCTCCCAGAACGCACACGGAGATCACAAAGAGTACCACACACAGAATGGGATTCCTCAGCCGGATCTGTTCCGACTTTCGCTCGCTCTGGATGAGATCGATGAGCTTCATGCGGGTGACGGAGGTACTGTTAAACAGCACCACGGCCAGATACATGATGGCGAAATACAGGACGGTCTTGCCCATGGCTTCCGGAGAGATGCTGAGCCGATACGCGCTCATGTCCGCGTCAAACATCCGGACCACGATGGCACTCATCACCTGGGAGGCCCCCAGGCCCACCAGAAGTCCCACGCCCAGGGAGACGGCACCGATGAGGATCGTCTCTGTCAGCAGAATCCGGGAAATCTTTCCCTTGCTCATGCCCAGCAGCATGTAGAGGGCAAATTCCCGGTTTCTGCGCTTCATCAGGAAACGGCTGGCATAGACGATGAGCAGCGCCAGCACGAAGGCGACGAAGACGCTGACACCGGAGAGGATATCCCGCAGGAGCTTTACCATCGCGTTGGCGCTGGCTGATACCTGCAGCATGGCGGCCTGACCGCCCACGGCATTAAAGACGTAAAAGATCGAGACGCCGATAATCAGGGTGAAAAAATAGATCGCATAATCCCGCATGCTTCTGCGGATATTTCGGAGGGAGAGTTTAATGAGCATCGTTCGCATCACCTCCCAGCAGCATGATCACATTCATGATCCGGTCAAAGAAGACCTTTCGTCCATCCTCTCCGCGGGAGAGCTCGTGGAAGATCTTTCCGTCCTTGATGAAGATCACCCGCTCCGCGAAACTGGCGGAGAAGCTGTCGTGTGTCACCATCATGATGGTGGCGCCGCACTCCTTGTTCAGATAGGAGAAACGCTCCAGCAGCATCCGGGAGGACTTGGAATCCAGCGCTCCCGTAGGCTCGTCCGCCAGAACCAGACGCGGTCTGGTGACAATGGCACGGGCGGAAGCCACGCGCTGCTTCTGACCGCCGGACATCTGATAGGGATACTTTTGCAGCACATCCGTGATTCCCAGCTGCTCTGCCACGGTCTTTACCGCTTCCTCGATCTCGGCAGCCGGCTTTTTCTGGATGGACAGCGCCAGAGAGATATTCTCATAGGCCGTGAGCGTGTCCAGGAGGTTAAAGTCCTGGAAGATAAAGCCCAGCTTTTCCCGGCGAAACCGGTTCAGCGCCTTTCCCCGGAGCAGCGTCACATCCTCTCCTTCCAGATAGATGTGTCCCGCCGTCACCCGGTCGATGGTGGAGATGCAGTTGAGCAGCGTCGTCTTGCCGCTGCCGGAGGCCCCCATGATGGCCACGAACTCTCCCTGCTCCACCTGAAAAGACAGATCATCGATGGCTTTGGTGAGACTGGATTTGTTTCCGTAATACTTTTCGATCTGATCAACCTTCAGTAATTCCATAAAGCAGCTCCTTTCTGTTTGTCTGCCTTATGATACCGCGAAAAAAAGAGGCAGTCGTTTGCGCAATCTTTCCCTGTCTTACAAAATTGTAACCTTGGGGATCATTCTCCGAAAAGCGTGTTTCGGGAAAAGACGATGGTAAACTCCGCATACTCCCCCGGGGCGGAGACTGCTTCGATCCGGTGCTCCAGCCGCCGGCACAGATTCTTTACCAGATACAGCCCCATCCCCGTGGAGCGGTTTGCCAGACGGCCGTTTGAGCCGGTAAAGGTCTTTTCAAAGATGTACGGAAGGTCCTCAGCCGGGATCCCGATGCCATTGTCCCGGTAGTGGAGGGAGACGCCGTCCTTTTGCTCCTCCGCCCATACCCGGATCTGCAAAGGCCGGTCCGGAGAACGGTACTTGAGACTGTTGTCCAGGAGCTGTCCCAGGATGAATTCCATCCATTTCGCGTCTGTCAGTACCCGGGCCTCCAACCCGGCGGTTTCCAGCTGTGCGCCCGCCATCTGCAGGGCCTCCCGGTTTTTCACGGCCGTGCTGCCGAAGATCTTCTGGAGCGGAGTCTCCTGGATGAGGTAGTCTTTTTCCGCATTCTCCGCACGGGCATAGTACAGCACCTGCTCGATGTCATCATCGATGCGCCGAAGCTGCACCGACATCTTTTCCGAAGGGTCCGCCAGATTGTGGACCATCAGCTGCAGACTGGCCACGGGGATCTTCACCTCATGGACCCAGAGCTCGATGTATTCCCGAAACTCCCTGTTTTGACGCCGGTGCTCCGCCACATGCTCCGTCATGGATTTGCAGCATTCGGACAGCACCTGCCCCAGAAGCGTGCCTTCATAAAACAAAGGCTCCGGGAGCATTTCCGGGAGCAGGAATTTTTGATCCAGATCCTTCAGAGAGGTCAGGACCCGGTTGTAGTATGCTTTTTTTCGCGTATAGTCCCATATACTGTGGAGCGTCACCGAGATCAGAAAGATCCCGGACAGCAGCCACATGGCCGCGGCGGCGGTGCGAAATGCCGCCAGAAAAAGAAGAGAAAGCGAAAGTGCAGCGGCCAGGGTTCCATACCCGGCGCGCCTGTCCCACAGATAATCCCGAATCGTCATTGCAGCAGATACCCCTGTTTTTTGCGCGTTTCGATGGCATCCGGCAGCCCGAGAGAAGCCAGTTTGGCCCGGAGCCGGCTGATGTTGACGGAAAGTGCATTATCGTTCAGATACTCATCATTGTCCCAGAGGGCTGTCATCAGCTCATCCCGGGAGACGATCTCCCCCTGGCGGTCCAGCAGCACCCGAAAGATCAGCATCTCGTTTTTCGTCAGCATCTCTTCCCGTTCACCGGCGGAGAGACTGCCTCTGGCCGTGTGGACCCGGATGTCATGATAGCTGATGACGGCTCCCGTTTTGGCCCCGCGCCGCAGGACCGCGGAGATGCGAAGGAGCAGGATCGCAGGGTGATAGGGCTTGGTGATATAATCATCCGCGCCGTAGCTCATGGACAGCACCTCATCGATCTCGCCGGTGCGGCTGGTGAGCATGATGACGGGAGTATCCTTTTCCTTTCGGTACTCCTGCAGCAGCACCTCGCCGTTTACCCCGGGGAGCGTGATATCCAGCAGGATGAGGTCCGCATCGGATTGTTTCATCTGCGCCAGGACCTGTCCGAAATCCGCTATGGTCTCCGTCTGATAGCCGGAGTTTTGCAAAAGGATCGACAGCTCCTCACACAGTACGCCGTCGTCCTCCACGATCAGGATCTTGTTCACGGGATGCACTCCTTTCCGTTTCCTTGATTTCCTATTGTAGCATAGGGCGAAATGAATTGACAGACTGGCCCTTCCATAGTAAAATCGTCTTTGCGCGTAGCGCATAATATAGAAAAAAAGCATGCAAACCCATAAATCCAAAGGAGCAAAAGGACATGGAAGGAAAAAAGAACATCCTGACCTACGAAGGCCTCACCCAGTATGAAAAAGAGCTTCACGAGCTGAAGGTCGTTCGCAGACAGGAAGTGGCGCAGAAGATCAAAGAAGCGCGTGAACAGGGAGACCTTTCCGAGAATGCCGAGTACGATGCAGCCAAGGATGAGCAGCGCGACATCGAAGCCCGGATCGAAGAGCTGGAAAAGATCCTGAAGAATGCCGAGATCGTGGACGAGGACGAGGTCGACCTTGGAAAGATCAACATCGGCTGTGTCGTCCGGCTTCTGGATATGGAAGAGTCCGAGGAGATGGAGTACAAGATCGTAGGCTCCACCGAGGCGGACAGCCTTCAGGGCAAGATCTCCAATGAGAGCCCTGTGGGCAAGGCCCTCATCGGTCACAAGGTGGGGGAGGCAGTGGATGTATGTACTCCTGCAGGCGTATTCACCTACAAGATCCTGGACATCCAGAGATCCAAGTAATCACAATGCACTGATATGGGGCGGTTTCGCCTCCCATGAGTTCCGGAGAATAGATATGGCTGAAGAACAGACAAAGAATCAACAGGTACAGGAGCAGGATGTCAACCAGCTCTTAAAGGTCCGCAGAGAAAAGCTGGCGGCGCTTCAGGAAGCGGGCAGAGATCCCTTCCGGATCACCAGTTTTGACCAGACACACCACACCGACGAGGTGAAGGCGATCTACGAGGCGCATGAAAAAGAAGTCCTGAAGGACTATACGGAGCCTGTGATCGAAGAACCTGCAGAGGGTGCGGACGATGCTGCAGTGGCGGCGTATCGCCAGGCCAAAAAGGAAGCCTACAATGAGAGACGTGCGCTTCTGGATGCGCAGCCGGTTCAGGTCGCCATCGCCGGGCGCATGATGTTTAAGCGCGTGATGGGCAAGGCGTCCTTTGCAAATCTACGGGACCTGAAGGGAGATATCCAGGTTTATGTCTCCAAGGATGCTTTGGGGGAAGAGGTTTATACCGACTTTAAGAAGTCGGATATCGGCGATATTTACGGTGTGAAGGGCTATATCTTCCGGACCATGACCGGTGAGATCTCCATTCATGCGGAAGAAATGACACTCCAGTCGAAAAGCCTCCAGATCCTCCCGGAGAAGTTCCATGGCCTCACCGATACCGATACCAGGTATCGCCAGAGATATGTGGACCTGATCATGAATCCCGAGGTTCGGGACACCTTCGTAAAGCGTTCAAGGATGATCAGCGAGATCCGTAAGTTCCTGGATGCACAGGGCTTTATGGAAGTGGAGACCCCGATGCTGGTCTCCAATGCAGGCGGCGCGGCAGCCAGACCCTTCGAGACCCATTACAACTCCCTGGACGAGGATGTAAAGCTTCGCATTTCCCTGGAGCTGTACCTGAAGAGACTCATCGTGGGCGGTCTGGAGAGAGTCTATGAGATCGGCCGGGTGTTCCGCAACGAGGGCATCGATACCAGACACAATCCCGAGTTCACCCTGATGGAGCTCTATCAGGCCTACACCGATTACCACGGGATGATGGACCTGACCGAGAATATGTTCCGCTATCTGGCGGAAAAGGTCTGCGGCACCACCACCATTACCTACGGAGATCATGAGATTGACCTGGGCAAGCCTTTCGAGCGCATGACCATGGTGGACGCCGTGAAGAAGTACGCGGGTGTGGACTTCACACAGGTCAAGGACACCGAAGAAGCGAAAAAGCTGGCAGATGAAAAGGGCATCCACTACGAGCC
>JAFYFY010000094.1 GCA_017543485.1 Lachnospiraceae bacterium
GACCTTATCCGTGACGATCTGGTTCTCCGGGCTCTGCTGCACAAAGCCGATGCGCTCGCTCTGCTCGCGCTGGTCCAGCGCCCCCAGAGGCCTGCCCTCGAAGAAGATCTCCCCCCGGAGAGCTCCCGCAGGGGCGAGGACGGACTTGAACTGCCGCAGCAGGGTGCTTTTCCCGCAGCCGGAGGGTCCGCAGAGGGTGACGAACTGTCCCCGGGGGACGGAAAAGGAGAGATGGGAAAGGGTATCCTGCCACTGCTCCGGATAGGCGAAGCTCAGGTCCCGGACCGCAAACGCTTCCATTTCGCATCCTCCCTTCCGTTCAGGATCAACGGGGTCAGGCACAAAGCGAGATAGACCAGGAAAAAGCTGAAGGGGAAAGGCCCGAAGGCCGCCCATTTGACGGAAGGGTAGTACCGGAAGGCCAAGGCGCCGCTGATCCAGCCGAAGAGGATATACCAGAAGCAGAAGCCCAGCCAGAGCAGGATGGCCTTGTCCCGGCTGTCGAACCGATAGAGGGAAAAGGCGCTGCGCCCGGGCAGGCCATAGCCCCGGCTCTTCATGCTGTCCGCGGTCTCGATGGCGTTCTCCAGGCTCCAGGTGATCAGGATGGAGAGAATGGTGATCCCGTTCCGGATCCGCTGGGGGATGCTCCCGTCGGACACGTCCCGACCCACGCACTGCTGGGCGGTGCGGATGGTCTTCAGCTGGGCGTTGAACTTCGGCACGAAGCGGAGGGTCATGCTCAGCACCAGGCTCAGGGCGGGGATGATCCGCCCGAAGAGATAGACGAATTTGTCCGAGGTCATGACCTCGTTGTAGCAGGCGAACCACTGGATGACCGAGGCCAGCATACAGGCGGAGGCCGCCCCGTAAACCAGGCTTTCCAGGGTGATGGGGTTGCCGTTGGGGGTGTAGGCCAGGATGGTGACCCCTTCGTGGTTGAAAGCGGGGTTCAGCACCGCCGCCAGGATCATCATGGGCAGCAGGATCCGGAGAGAAAAGCCCAAACCTTTCCTCCCCTTGAGATAGAGATGGTATGCCGTGGCGCTGCCCAGGGAAACGGCCAGGCAGACCGGGTGCATGAAGCACATGCCGAATACCAGCACCAGGGCAAAATACAAGAAATTCACCAGAGGATGGCAGCCGGAGAAGGCGTCCCGATTCCTCATTTTCCGCCGCGTCCCTTTGCGATCACCCGGAGCTGATCCCCCACGGCTTTCAGCTGGGGCCGCTTCAGGCTGGTGCTGATCTCGTGGGTGAGATACTTCGGCTCGGCCCGGTCCAGGATCCGCACACAGTCGGGATCCGTCCAGGGGCGGTGCCGGTCGATGCTCTGGATATGGGAATAGGAATAGCCGAAAGCGGAGAAGTACTCCTTGGGAAAGTCGTCGGGCATTTTCCCCACGGTCTTCCGGCAGTAGGCTCCGCTGACGGACTGGTGGAAGTGGACGCCGTAAATGCGCTTGGCCAGATCCCCGTGCTTGTCGATCATGGAGAGGATATACCGGATCCCGTCCCCCTGGCTGCGGATGGATCAGTCGGCGTTCATCAGGTGCCCGGTATCCAGCATGATCCCCACCCGGGGATATTTGATCCCGGAGAGGAGATACTCCGTCTTTTCCGGCTCCGTGAAGGTGAAGCCGGGCCACCACTGGTTCTCCACCAGGAA
>JAFYFY010000095.1 GCA_017543485.1 Lachnospiraceae bacterium
AGCCCAGAGCGCAGCTCCGTCTTGAGAGACTCGAAGCGGTGGCCAGACCTTATGTCCGCGCCGGAGTGGAGCCCTGCCCGAATCTGCAGTTTACCCTGGAGGAGCTCAACACCTTAAGCAATTATGAGAGCAACATGAATGACTATATCCGGACCAACCTCATCGCCTGGCTGATGAAGGGCGGTGTGTCCAAAGAGGACTGGGAGGCCTTCCAGAAGGACCTCTACGGGAAGGTGAAGCTCCCGGAGATCCAGCAGGTATACCAGGACGCGTATGACAGATACGCAGGCCAGTGAGAATAAAAAAGAGAGGGAGAAAAAAGATGAAAAAGAAACTGATGGCAGTATTACTTGCGGGAAGCTGCGCCGTGTCCATGACGGGCTGCGGCGCGGGGGCTGCGCCGGCCCAGGCGGCGGATGCGGAAAACACTGCCCCGGTCATTGAGGGAACCTCCGACCAGGTGCTGATGGCAGGAACGGAATTTGATGCCCTTTCCGGGATCAGCGCCGGCGACGCACAGGACGGGGATCTCACCGGGATGATCCTGGTGGAGGCCACACCTTCCCTGAATTTCGTGAACGGAAAGGCCACGCCGGAAAATGCCGGTACCTATGAGCTGGTCTACTCCGTGACGGATCAGGGAGGCCTGACGGCAGAAAGCTACGCCACCCTGACGGTCACCAGACAGACCGGGGAAGAGGAGGTCTATAAAGCCTTTGATTTTTCCGGCACACAGACCGTGGACGCCCATGGATGGGAAGCCCGGATCGGGGAGAACGCTTCCGCAAACGGAGAGATGAAGCAGGGCGCGTATGTCTTTGACATCGCGGATCCCGGAACCTCCGACGGGGATGTGGCCCTGACGAAGAGCGGATTTGCCGTGAAGGAAGCGGACTATCTGGTGAAGGTCTGGGCGAAGTCCACCAGACCCACCTATGCGCATCTGCTGGCCAGAGACGAAAATGCGGAAGGATGGAGCACCTTCGGCGGAAGCTACAATGTGGTCATCGGCGAGGAAATCGCACCCCTGGAGCTGCGCTTTGTCTGCGAGGAGGAGGGAAGCTGCGAGCTGATGATCAATCTGGGAAAGATCACACCCAACCCGGACAATGCGGAGGATACCACGCCCGAGGACTTCACCGTGACCATCGACAAGATCGAGATTTATGAGATCTCCGGAGAGGAGACCCTGGTGCCGGTCTATGCGGCGGCACCCGCGCAGGAGAATCTGGAAGTGAGCGCAGGGGACGGCGCGGAGGCATCTGTCAGCTTTGACGGGGATCAGGCAAAGACCGAGATCGCAGCCTATCCCGGAGCGGACGGCGGCGTGTGGAGCGTCAGGGCAGACCTGTCCATCGGGGACGTGAAGATCGAAAAGGACAAAAAGTACTATTACAGCTTCCGGGTGAACGCCCTGAACGGTCAGACCGGCGAAGTGCTGGTGGAGAGCAGGGAACGCGGCTGGGAGTGCAGAGCAAACTTTAACGCTCTGGCAGCACCTGCGGGGGAGGAGATCACCTTCACCGGTTCCTTCACTGCAGAGGCGGATGTGGAGGATCCCGTGATCCGTCTGCAGATCGGCAATGCACCGGAGGGTGCGGCTTCCAACGAGATCCTGATCAGCGACATCGAGTTCGGCGAGGTGACGGGGGATAAGGAGGTGGCCAAGACCATCGATTCCTTTATGGCCTTCGGCCGCGGCAGCGCCAATGCCCAAAATCCCGACCTTCCCTGGGAGACCTTTAACGGCACCGATGAGGATAATGAAAAGGGTGTCGGCACCATCTGGGCGGAGAACGGCAGCTTTTTCTACCGCATCGACAACGGCGGCACCGTGGACTGGCACAACAAACTGATCTGCGGCTACACCGGAAATCCGCTGACCCTGGAGTCCGATGCCTACTATACCATCGAGATCACGGCCCGGGCAGAAAAGCCCATATCCTGCGGATTCTTCCTGAATCCCATGGGGGGATGGGATCCCCGGATCTCGGAGGGCATGGACCTGACCACGGAGTTTCAGACCTTCCGGTTTACCACCACGGACACCTTCATCACGGATATGGACTCTGAGATGCTGTTCCAGTTCGGCTCCGAGGATACCGCGCAGATGGGAGAAAACACCATCGAGTTTTCGGAGATCACCATCTATAAAATGAGCGCCATGTAAGGTCCCGGAAGTGGAGTGGGAAAGATGAAAAAACAGATCCTGAAACTGACAGGAGCACTGCTGGTCCTTTGTCTGGCGGCCACGGGCTGCGGGAGTACCCCGCAGTCCGGACAGCCGGAAGAAATGACCTTTGACGACGAGGGAGAGCCCTTTGCGGAAGGGGAGGATGAGCGGGATTTTTCCGCGCTGCGCACCCCCGGAAGCCAGGAGGCAGCCTATGCGTACCGGAGCTTTTTTCTCCCGGCGGTATGCGGCATCTCGCAGCCCTATGTGGGGGATGTGATGCCCTATTACGAGGACGGGGTCTACTACCTGTACTATCTGAAGGACGGGGGAGACTCTTACAACCACTCGGTCTTTCTGACAAAGACCACCGACTTTGTCACCTATGAGGAGGCGGAGGGACCGGTTCTGGAGGCGGACCGCTCCGGTGGCCAGGATGCCTGGATCGGTACCGGATCCGTCGTCAAAGCGGGAGGGAAATATCTCTTTTTCTACACCGGCCACGGATCCCACACGGACTGTGAGTATGCGGAGAAGATCCGGGTGGCGGCGGGAAGCAGTCTTACCTCCTTTGAGAAAGTGGAAGGCTTTGAGATCACGCCTCCGGGGGAGCTGAATCAGAAAAACGACTTCCGGGACCCCCAGGCCTATTATGACCCGGAGGAAGACCGGATCATCCTCACCGTGACGGCGTCCAAGGACAATGTGGCCAGGGTGCTGAAATACAGCGTCAGCCCTGATCTGGAGACAGTGACCTATGAGGGGATCCTTTACGATGATCCCACAGGGGAGTTCTGGAACCTGGAGTGCACGGACACCTTCCGGATGGGAGAACGGTACTACCTCACCTACTCCGCCCAGGATGACACCCTCTGGTATGCGGTTTCGGATACGCCGGAGGGTCCGTACCTGAATGCGCGTCGGATGGACGGCCCCCTGTTCTATGCGGCCAAACATGTGGAAGGCCCGGAAGGCCCCTATATGGTGGGCTGGGCCAGGCGCAGCGAGTCTCCTTCCTCCACCTCGGAGGTGTCTGCCTGGGGCGGGAATCTCGTCGCCATGAAGCTTTGCGCGAAGGACGACGGAGACCTGTACCTGGCACCTGTTCCGGGTCTGCGGGAACAGTTTGCCAAAAGGAGAAAGCCCCTTCTGGCACAGGATGATGTGACGGTGTCCGCCGGCTCCCGGTACGCCTACACGGAATACTTTACCTGCCGGGAAGCGTATATGCTCACGGGAAAGTTTTCCTATACCGGCAGCGGCAGCTTCGGACTGGCCTTTGACTACAACGGAGACCCGGCAAAATACAAGCTCATCAGCATCGACCCGGCGGGGCAGAGCCTGGATCTGCTCTTCAACGAAGGCACCACCCCCATCGCCTCCGCGCAGGCTGCCCTGCGGGAGGGAGAGATGTATTCTTTTACCTACATCCAGGAAGGCTCGGTGGGAACCTTTTTTATCGACGGCGAAACCTCCCTGACGGTGCGGATCTACGGCGTCACGGGAAAATCCATCCGGCTCTTTGCCGGGAACAACACGGTCCTTTTTACGGATCTGAGAGAGTATACGAGATAAGAGTATGGAAAAGAAAACCCTGGAACAAGCAAGAACCTACGAAGCGGAAAAAGGCGCAAAGATCCCTGCATCGGAGCGTCCCGTTTTTCATCTGACGCCCCGTGTGGGATGGACCAACGATCCCAACGGATTTTCCTTCTATGACGGGAAATACCATCTGTTCTATCAGTACAATCCCTATGATACCAGATGGGATTCCATGCACTGGGGACATGCGGTGAGCACGGATCTGGTGAAGTGGGAGTACCTCCCCGCCGCGCTGGCGCCGGATCGGGAATATGATTCTTTCGGATGCTTCTCCGGAAGTGCGCTGGAGCTCCCGGACGGAAGACACCTTCTTCTCTACACCGGCGTCCGGAAGGCAGAGGACGGAAAAGAATATCAGACCCAGTGCGTGGCTGTGGGTGACGGACTGGAATATCGGAAGTATGAAAAGAACCCCGTCCTGACGGCGGCGGATCTTCCGGAGGGGCTCAGCCCCGTGGACTTCCGGGATCCCAAGGCCTTTTTGGATGCGGACGGCAGATACCGCTGCGTCGTGGGAGGAAAGAACGAAAAAGGGCTGGGAGAACTGCTGCTGTTTGAGAGTCCGGACGGCTTTGACTGGCATTTCCAGTCGGTACTGATGGCAAATGACGGAAGATACGGATGCATGTGGGAGTGCCCGGACTTTTTCTTCCTGGGAGAGACCGCCGTGCTGCTCACCAGTCCCCAGGATATGGAGGCCAGGGGCCTGGACTACCATAGCGGAAACGGGACCTTGTGCCAGCTCGGATCCTTTGACCGGGAAAAGGGTGTATTCGTAAGGGGCGCTGCCCAGACCATCGATCACGGCATCGACTTTTATGCGCCCCAGACCACCCTCACCCCGGACGGACGGCGGGTCATGATCGCCTGGATGCAGAACTGGGATACCTGCGATACCGCGGGATTCCCGCACCGCCCCTGGTTTGGCCAGATGACGGTGCCCAGAGAACTCTCCTTAAAAGACGGAAAGCTGATCCAGGTCCCGGTAAGAGAGCTTGAAAGCCATCGTAGAAACAGAGTAGAATACCGTCAGGTGGAGGTGGCCGGCCCCCTGACCCTTCCGAAGGTGGAGGGCAGGTGTCTGGACCTGATCCTGAAGGTGCGCCCCGGGGACCCTGCGGCGTGCTATCACCGCTTCGAGATGATCTTTGCAAAGGATGGGGACCACAGTTCGCGGCTGGTCTACTATCCGGGAGAAAACGTCCTTGAAACCGACCGCAGCAATTCCGGCTCCCGCAGAGCGGCTCTGAGTCAGCGGCGCTGCCATGTGAGAGACCTGGGCGGGGAGATCGAGCTTCGCATCGTTCTGGACAGATTCTCCGCGGAGGTTTTTGTAAACGGCGGGGAGCAGGCCATGACCACGGTGATCCTGACGGACCCTTCGGCGGCGCTGATCTCCTTTGACTGCGACGGAAAAGCCGTGATGGATCTGGTAAAGTACGACCTGTTTACGGAGGAATGATCATGGAAAAGTCCATGGATGTGACGGCGCTGGGAGAGCTTCTGATCGATTTTGTGCAAAACGGGGTCAGCGAGGCCGGGAATCCGGTGATGGAAGCTGCCCCCGGCGGAGCACCCTGTAATGTGCTGGCCATGCTGAACAATCTGGGCCACAGCTGTGCGTTCATCGGCAAGGTGGGCAGGGATTCCTTCGGGGATCTGCTGGAGGACACCCTAAAGCAGCTGGAGATCGATACCAGGGGACTGGTGCGGGACGGAGAAGTCCACACCACGCTGGCCTTTGTGCACACGGCCCCGGACGGGGACAGGAGCTTTTCCTTCTACCGAAATCCGGGAGCGGATATGCGCCTCAGTGAGGCGGAGGTGGACGAGGACCTCATCGCCCGCAGCAGGATCTTTCACTTCGGGTCCCTGTCCCTGACGGATGAGCCCTGCAGAAGTGCCACGGTGAAGGCGGTGGCGGCCGCAAAGCGCGCAGGGTGTCTCATCAGCTTTGACCCCAATCTCAGAGAGTCCCTCTGGCCGGATCTGGGGACAGCCAGGGAGCAGATCGCCTGGGGACTGTCACAGTGTGAGATCCTGAAGATCTCCGAAAATGAGCTGGCCTTTGTCACCGGCACCGGGGACATCGACCGGGGAGCGGAGATCCTGCAAAAGAACTGTCCGAACATCCGGCTTTTGAACGTGACCGCGGGCAGCGCCGGAAGCTTTTCCTATTACCAGGGCAGAAAGGTGTCTCGGCCCGTGGTGCGGACGGACCGGGTGGTGGATACCACCGGCGCGGGGGATACCTTCTGCGGATGCGTGCTGCATTTCGTGCTGCAGCACGGACTGGAGGGACTGTCGGATGCGGACCTTGGGGAGATGCTCCGCTTTGCCAATGCGGCAGCCTCCGTGATCATCGGAAGAAAGGGTGCCCTGAAGGTCATGCCCTCCGTCTCGGAGATCCCGGCGGATGTGTAAGACAAGCCGATGTCATTGTTAAGGTAAGGTTAAGGTTCACCGAGTTTACCGGAAAGATTCTCCTGTTAGAATGTGCTCATAACAAACGCGGGGAGCACAGATCCCCGCACATGGACACAAAAGGAGGATACGGATATGTGGACCAGAAAAGAACTCAAGGCGAAAGGAAAAGAGAGCTTTCAGGCGAACTATTGGAAGTGTGTGCTGGTGGCTATGCTGCTGGCGCTGGTGACGGCCGGATCCGCAGGGTCCTTTGGCGGAAGCGGATTTCGGAATCGCACCCAGAGCAGTGAGGATGCGCAGAGCGCGGATACGAGTCTTTCCCAGGATCTGGGAAGCCTCATCGCCCAGAACGATCCCAGCGCGGATCCCGAGAAACTCTCTTCTCAGATCAGTGATGTGATGGGGCATGTGGGAAATGCCATGGAAAGCCCCGCAGCGAAGATCGCCATGGGCATCGCAGGGATCACCGTTTTGCTCATCGTCCTCATCGCAGTCTGCATCGGCCTGGTGATCGATGCCTTTGTGATGAATCCCATCGAGATGGGGTGCAACCGGTTCTTCCGGAGGAACCTGGGGGAGAAGGCGCAGGTCGCCAATGTGGCTTACGGCTTTGATGCGGATGGCCACTACAAGGGCATCGTAAAGACCCTGTTCCAGAGAGACATCTTCACCTTCCTGTGGAGCCTGCTCTTTATCATCCCCGGCATCATCAAGGCATACGAGTACCGCATGATGCCCTATATCCTGGCAGAGAATCCGGCACTGGACACCGCGGAAGTCTTCGCACGCAGCAAGGCCATGATGAAGGGCCAGAAGTGGAATGCCTTCGTCCTGGATCTGTCCTTCCTGGGATGGTATATCCTGTCGGTCTTCACCTTCGGGCTGCTGAATCTCTTCTTTGTCAGCCCCTACAAAAAATCCACCAATGCTGCCCTGTATGAGGCATTAAAGGGTGAGCAGAACGTGTAAGACAGATTCACGGATCGACTTTCGGGCCGGGGAGCGGGTGGCTCCCCGGCTTTCCCAATCATTCGAAACATGGTAATATCAAGCAGGGAAACAGTCGCAGCCTTCGAGCAAAGGAGCTGGCATGGCAGGAAAGATTTTGATCGCGGATGATGAGGCGGAGATCAGACAGCTTCTCCGGCTCTATCTGGAAAATGAAGGATATGAAGTGGTGGAAGCGCCGGACGGAAAGCGCGCGGTATCGCTCCTTCTGAGTGAAAAGCCGGATCTTTGCATCCTGGACATCATGATGCCGGAGCTGGACGGATATCAGGTCCTGAAGAAACTCCGGGAGGACAGCAATATCCCGGTCCTCATCCTCTCGGCCAAGGATGCGGATTCGGAGAAGATCCTGGGACTGAAGCTGGGAGCGGACGATTATCTGACAAAGCCCTTTAATCCCCTGGAGGCAGTGGCCCGGGTGCAGTCCCTGATCCGGAGATTCTGCACCCTGGGAGGCAGCAGCGAGGCGGCAAAGGCGGCGGTTCGGGTGAAGGACCTGGAGCTGGACAGCGAAGGGTGCACCCTGCGCCGGGGAGAGGAGGTCATCGATCTGACCTCCGTGGAATATAAGATCATGGAGCTTCTCATGACCCATCCCGGCAAGGTCTACACCAAGCAGCAGATTTATGAATACGCCTGGGGTGAGGAGTATATCGTGGCGGACAATAACATCATGGTCTGCATCAGTAAGCTCCGGGCGAAGCTTTCGGAGGATCCGTCGGCGTATATCAAGACCCTTCGGGGACTGGGGTACCGGTTGGAAGCATGAGAGAGCGAAAAGACTTAAAAATCTATCTGATCCTGTGCTTTCTGATCACCCTGGTGGCGGTGGCGGTGCTGGAGACGGTCCTCACCTCCCTGATCAATCGCACGATGCTGCCCTTTCTGGCACAGACCTACTTTGCGGGATTCGATCCCGCAGGGATCGGTGCGGGGAAGCTCACCGGCGCGGTCCTTTCGGCATTGGGACTGGTGGTCCTGCGGCTTCTTCGGTCCTTTCTCCCGGGACAGGCGGGGTATCTTTTTGCCGGGGCGCAGGAGTCTCTGGAGCGGCACATCGGAAATGCCCTGATGGGCGCAGATGCGGCAGGGACGCTGGGAAATCTTTCTGCTATGGAGTGGGCGGGGCTTCTGCTCTTGCTGACGGGGATGCTGCTCCTGATCCTGCTGCCGGTGCTGGCGGGGGCGGCCTTTTACACCGGAGCCGTGGTCCGGAAGATCCGGCAGATGGAGGAAGAGGACAGACTTCGGATCTTAGAGGCGGAGCGGAAGCAGAATAAGCTCCTTTCGGATATCGCCCATGATCTGCGC
The DNA here is from genome assembly GCA_017543485.1 of Lachnospiraceae bacterium. Lineage (GTDB taxonomy): Bacteria > Bacillota > Clostridia > Lachnospirales > Lachnospiraceae > AC2028. The sequence goes on from JAFYFY010000095.1 coordinate 8,522, forward strand.
ACCCCTCTGACCACCGTAAACGGCTACGCGAAGGCGCTCACGGACGGGATGGTGTCACCGGAGCAGCAGACGCAGTACCTGGAGGCCATCCAGAAAAAGTCGCAGCGCATGAGCGAGCTGTTAAATCTCCTCTTTGACTATGTGCGGCTGGGCAGCGAGGGCTTTTCCTTAAAACCCGAGAAGACGGATCTGTGCGAGCTTTTGCGGGAGAGCGTGGCAGGGCTGTACGAAGAGCTGGAGGCAGCGGGAGCGGATCCGCAGGTCGAGGTCCCGGAGGAGCCCGTTTACATCCTGGCGGACCGCCTGCAGCTTTCCCGGGTGGTGACCAATCTTCTGATGAATGCCATGCGGCACAATCCGGAGGGGACGAAGATCGGGGTGTTCTGTTTCCGGGAGGGGGAGAAGGTGCGATTTTTCGTGGCAGACGGCGGAGCCCCCATCGAAAAGGAGCGGGCAAAGACCCTGTTCGAGCCCTTCGTCATGGGGGATGAATCCCGAAACAGCAAGGGAGGATCCGGGCTGGGACTCTCCATCGTAAAAAAGATCGCGGATATGCATGGCTTCGGGATCGAACTTTTGCAAAAGCCGGAGCTGACCATCTGCGGCATCCCGGAGACCTACGGGAAAGCTTTTGTCCTTACGGTTGACGGGACTGTCGGCAGTTGATACAATAAAACGAAGAAAGGCTTCAGCCGTCTGCGTCTGAGAGACCGGACGGCTGATTCTTTGTGTCGGGAGTGTAACTTTCGATTTGTTTTCAGGGGGAAAATAACATGGCGGAAGAACAGATCCGGGAGGAGTACAGGGACGAGGAGATCGAACTCGACCTGGCCGGCCTCCTGGCCTATCTCATCAGGCACTGGAAGCTGCTCCTGATCATGATGATTGCGGGAATGGTGCTGGGGGGACTGGCCTCCGTCGTCCGCTATCAGCTGCAGCGGGTGAGCTCCGGAGAGTCCGCGGCGGTGGTCGTCGCCAGAGCCCAGAGCAATCTGGAGCGGGAGCAGGACTACCTGGAGAACAGCATCCTCACCAACATCGATCCATACGCCGAGGCCTATGCCACCGCAAATGTGATGGTGGAGGTGGACGAGGAAGGGTTTTCCCTCTCCATCGGCGGGGACAATACCATCTCTTATTCCAATACCATCGCCAGTCAGATCATGCAGGAGTACGGGCGGTTCTTAAGCACCGGTGTCTCCTATGACAGTCTGACCCAGACCCTGGGGACCCGGGCTTCCTACATCCAGCAGACGGTGGGCTTTTCCCAGAATGATACCAACGGATACTTTACCATCAGCGTGCGGCATTACAGCGAAGCCGCGGCGGAGACCATCCTGGACTATGTCCTGGAGCAGGTGCAGAATCAGCGGACTTCCTTCGGGATCAATGTCCCGCGCCATACCCTGACGGTGAAGGACAAAAATGTCACCACCCGGACCGACAGTGCGCTGCTGGAAGCCATGGATTCGGACAAGGCCGTGATCTCCGATGACAGCTTCAAGAATGTCTACGCCCTGGCTGCGGAAAAGCGCATCCAGCAGCTTCAGTCCTACATCACGGACAGGCAGACCATGATCAAGAAAAAATACGTCCTGCTGGGCGGTCTGGCGGGGATCTTTGCCGGTGTCTTTGCCCTGTCTGCCTATGCCCTCTTTGCCGGGATCCTGCTCTCCGGGAGCTTTGCGGAGAGCCTCATCGGGTCTCTGGTCATCATCAGTTTTCCCCACACAAGAGGACGGCGAAAGAGGGGATGGATCGACGGGATCGCCGACAATATCCTGGGCGTCTCCTACGGGATCTCGGATCAGCAGATCTATGACATGCTGGCGGAGTTTCTCTTCACCCGCTTCCTGAAGGAGGACCTGCGGGAGGATGAGACCGGCTCCGAGACCAGGATGCGAAATGTCTTTAACGAGACCGGGAATCTGGACGCCGTTCGAAAGGCGGTAAAGGGGATGGAGATGAACCGCCGGCATTTCCTGGTGGTGGGAGACTGCCTCCAGCCCGGAGAGGTGAAAAACCTCACGAACTTCCTGTCAAAGGATGATCTCCCGGGGATGGAGTTTGACTACATGGAGCGGTTCTGGGAGGGCTATGAGTCCATCGACAAGGTGCACGAGGCAGATTACGTCATCCTCTGTGTCCGCATCGGAAAGAGCAGCCGCATGACCCTGAGAAAGCTCCTGCAGGTCCTGAAGATGTATCACAAGAATGTGTTCGGCATCGTGGAATACCACTGACCGGAAGAGAAAAAACACCCGGGATCGAATGGTGTGCTACCCGTCAAGGGGACAGTGAAAAATAATAAGTGATTGGATACCGTCAGTTGAGGAATGAATCAGCTGGCGGTATTCTTTATGCTGCTACTGCAAATGCTGCATGATATTCCATCGGGGTCATCCGATGAA
>JAFYFY010000096.1 GCA_017543485.1 Lachnospiraceae bacterium
ATCTGCCGGCACAAGCGCCGACAGAAGAGCCCGCTCATCTGCCGGCACAAGCGCCGACAGAAGAGCCCGCTCATCTGCTAGCACAAGCGCCGACAGAAGAGCCCGCTCATCTGCCGGCACAAGCGCCGACAGAAGAGCCCGCTCATCTGGCGTCAAATGGGCCTGCGGATGAGTCCGATCCGCTGTCCGGAAAGGTGCTGGCCCTCATCGCGCATATGGACACCTCTCCCGAAAGCTCCGGCACCAATGTAAAACCCCGGATCGTGGAAGATTACGACGGCGGAGACATCTTTCTGGGAGAGGAGAGCGGCCTGACCCTGTCCCCGGCCCGGTACCCGGAGCTGAGCTCCTACATCGGCCAGAGCCTCATCGTCACCGACGGCACCACGCTCCTGGGGGCGGATGACAAGGCCGGCGTGGCGGAGATCATGAGCACGGTGCGGTATCTCACCCGGCACCCGGAGTATCCCCACAGAGCCCTGGCGATATGCTTTACGCCGGATGAGGAGATCGGTGAGGGGGTGGACCATATCGATCTGGACAGACTCGGGGCGGACTATGCCTATACGGTGGACGGCGGCGGCATCGGAGAGCTGGAGTATGAAAACTTCAACGCCGCATCTCTGGAGGTGACGGTCCGGGGCGTTACGGTGCATCCCGGGGAAGCGAAGAACAAGATGAAGCATGCGGCCCGCATCGCCATGGAGTTTGACGCGCTGCTGCCCGCTTGGGAAAAGCCGCAGTATACCGAAAACTACGAAGGATTTTTCTATCTGACACAGATGTCGGGAAGTACGGAAGAGGCCCGGTTTTCCTATATCATCCGGGATCATGACCGGGAGAAGTTCGAGGCGAAGAAGGAGCTGGCCCGGAGCGCTGCCCGGTTTCTGAACGAAAAGTACGGGGAGGGCACCGTGGAGGTCGCCCTGAAGGATTCCTATTACAACATGCGGGAGAAGATCGAGCCGGAGAATCTGTTCCTGGTGGAGCGGGCGAAAAAGGCCATGGAAGAGCTGGGGATCACCCCGAAGATCCAGCCCATCCGCGGCGGCACGGACGGCGCCAGACTCTCCTTTATGGGACTGCCCTGCCCGAACCTGTGCACCGGAGGGCACAATTACCACGGGCGCTTCGAGTATGTCTGCGCGGAGTCCATGGAAAAGATCACGGAGTTTCTGCTGAAGCTGGTATAGCCGCTATTTCGCATCCGACAGGAGCTTTCGCTTTTTGGCAGCGCGGCTCCAGACGCCGGACCGGTACCGGATGAAAGCGGTGAGCCCCACCACGGTCCAGGTGAGCCCCGTGCCGATCCAGATCCCCCAGAATCCGATGGCCGGGATCATGGACAGAGGACCGGGAAAGAGGATCCGTCCGGACATCTCCGCGATGCCGGAGATCAGGGAAAACTTCGCATCCCCCGAGCCGTTCAGGATCCCGCGGCAGACATAGATCATCCCCAGAGGGATGTAGAACAGGGCCAGGATCCGCAGGGCGATGCCGCCCAGGGCGATGACCTCGGCTTCATTGACAAACAGGGTCATGAAGAACCTGCCGAAGAACCACATCACCGGGAGCATGACAAAGGCAAAGACCGCCATCATGACCATGGCCTTCCGGTAGCCCTCGCTCACCCGGTCGTATTTGCCGGCCCCCACGTTCTGCCCCGCATAGGTGGACATGCTGTCCCCCAGGGAGCGGAAGGGCTGATTGACCACCGTCTCGATCCGGCTGGTGGTGGTAAAGGCCGCCACGATGACGGATCCGAAGCCGTTGATCACCCGCTGCAGGATGACGAAGGAAAAGGCCATCATGCCGGACTGGACCGCCATGGGAAGGCCGATGCGAAAGCACTCTCCGGTGATCTCCGGGTCGAAGCGCCATTCCGCACGGGAAAAGCGGAACATGGGATTTCGCAGGAACGCATAGCCTGCAGAGGCTGCCGCGGACAGGAGCTGTGCCACCACGGTGGCGCCTGCGACTCCCGGAACGCCCCACCCGAAGACGATGACGAACAAAAGGTCCATCCCGATGTTGAGAAAGCTGGAGATGATGAGGAAATACAGCGGGGTCTTCGAGTCTCCGATCCCCCGCAGGATGGCGGCCATGACATTGTAAAGCGCCGTGCCCAGAACCCCGGCGCAGGTGATCTGCATATACAGGACCGCGTTGCCTAAGATGTTTTCCGGTGTGTGCAGCGCCGAAAGCACCGGTCTGGCCAGCAGCGCCCCCAGCCCGCCCATGACGAGCCCCGTCACGGTCATGATGTAAAAGGCATTGGTGATGGCCCGGCGGACCTTCTGCTCCCGGCCGGCGCCGAAGAACTGGGAGACGATGATCCCGATCCCGGCGGAGAGCCCGTTGCAGAGGCAGAAGAACAGGTTGGTGATGGAGCCGGTGGAGCCCACCGCCGCCAGAGCATCCGCATCCACGAATTTCCCCACCACCATGGTATCTACCAGGTTGTAGAACTGCTGGAAGATGTTGCCGATGAGCATGGGCAGCATAAAGCGAAGCAGCAGGGGTGCGGGATCCCCTGCGGTCATATCTTTTGTAAATTGTCTGTTCTTTCCTGTCATATTTGTATCATAGAGCAAAAAAACAAATAAATCCTCATGAATGATGTGGTAATTGGTGGACGAACCTGTGAGATTATGACATACTGAAGGCACAGGACCGGAGAAAACGGGACGAAGGGGGAGAAGCCATGCCGAAAAACATGCCGAAAGGGAGTCTCATCACCATCCAGAAGCGGGAGCTTCCCGCAGACTACCGGATGCCCCAGATGGAGATGGCCCAGGAGCACTATTCCCTGGGGCTGATCCTGTCCGGAGACCGCCGGGTGATCACGCCCCTTCAGCATATCGACTATCATCCCGGGGACGTGCCCCTCATGCCGCCCCTGGTCTACCACCGGACCATCCCCCAGAGCGACGCGCCCTATAAAAGCTATCTGGTGAAGATCTCACCGGAGTGCATGGAGGAGTTTGCCCGGACCATCGACCGCACCATCTCCGAGACCCTTTTTGCGGAAAAGATCGTGCGGCTCCCGAAATCCCGTGTCCCCGCAGCCATGCAGCTCTTCGCCGACCTTCTGGAGGAATCCGAAAAGCAGGTCCCGTACAAAGAGGAGATTATGAAGGGAGAGCTGTTCCGCCTGTTGACCTTTCTCTGGGAAAACCGGGAGAGCGTGGGGGGCGGACACTTTCGCAGCGAGCTTTCCAGAGAGATTCTGGAGGCCCTCTACCGGATCGAACAGGACTATGACAGGCCCCTGTCCCTGGAGGAGGTGGCATCGGAGGCAGGCTTTTCCCCGGCATATTTTTCCAGGGTCTTTCGGGCCCAGCTGGGGCTCCCCTTTTCCGAATATCTGAACAATGTGCGGATGCGGCATGTGGAGGAGCTGCTGACCCAGACCTCAAAAACCGTCTCCGAGATCGCCATCGAGACGGGCTTTTGCAACGGAGACTACCTCTCCGCCAGGTTCCGCCGGCATGTGGGGATGACGCCCTCCGCCTATCGGAAGGCAAACCGTCAGGCGTAGATTTTCCGCGCAAACGGTAGAAAAAACTGTGAAAAGGCACGACAAGTGCCCTGATTGATGATATAATCCAAGTGGTGTGTGATTTTATGTAAAGCAAGGCCGTAAGAAACCGTAAAAGAGGGCTCAAATGTCACGTAAGATACTGGCTTTACTCATACAAAGGGCTCCGGATCCGGAGATGAGGCAGTTTGCCACCGTCTTTCTCCGGGAGGCGAGGGCGAATGACTGCGATGTGGTGATCTTCCCGTCCGTGCAGGATTTCGCCGGATTTGAGCTGCTTCCGCTCTTAAAACGTCTGGGTGTCAGGGGAATCTTCCTCATCCCCAGCGCGGAGATGAGCGAAGCCTTTGTGAAACGCAATTCCAGGATCCCGATGATCTGCGGCGGACCGGAGCTGGGGAAGGAAAGCGTCGGCATGCTGCTTCAGACCATGGGTCTGATCCGGATCAAAGAGGCTCCCGAAAAAACGGAGAATCTGTTTGCCGGTCTGGCCAGTGAGGGCGGAGACGCGATCTTCCGGAATTTTAACGGTTTTTTGAGGGAACTCCAGAAGATGCATTCCTTCGAAGAGCTGCGGGCAAAGGCGGAGGACTTTGCGGCGGAGGTGGCCGGAAAGCCGTGTTTTACGCTGATGCTGGACGGGGTGCTCCCGGAGTTAAAGGAAGAGACCGAGAGCCCGACGGTATACTTTTTCAGTGAGCTGAAGGGGGCGGAGAGCTACTCCGTGCTGGCAAACGACAAGGCGTATTTCCCCGGGGAGGATTTCCGGACCTGGATCCTCTTCCTGGCCATCGGGATCCAGCTGATGAAGGAGCGGGAGCTGGGCAGAAGTGTCCGTTCAAAGCTGGAGGAGACCACCCACGCCCTGGCAAAGGCCAGCGAGGACAAGACCCTCACCAGAAGGATCGCGGCCCTGGCACCGGAGGAGCAGGAAGAGCTTCGCAAGGTGGAAAAGCTCCTGAACGAGAATCTCTTTACCTATCATTTCCAGCCCATCGTCAGTGCGGAATCCGGGGAGATCTATTCCTACGAGGCACTGATGCGCGTCCGGCCGGACAGCGGCCTGGAGGGGCTGAACCCGTACCTGATCCTGAAATATGCGGAGCTGACCGGAAGGCTGGGGGATGTGGAAAAAGCCACCTTCCTCAACGTCACCGCCATGATCGACGAGCATGCCGATGAGATCGGCTCTCATCTGGTCTTTATCAACAGTCTGCCCGGTGTGCAGCTCCTTCCGGATGATTATGTGGAACTGGAGTCCGTCCTCTGGGAGCACTCCAAGAATGTGGTGGTGGAGATCACGGAGCAGACCGAGGCGGATGAGCACGAAGTCCGAGCCATCAAGAGACGCTATGAGCAGCTGGGGATCCAGATCGCGCTGGACGATTACGGAACGGGCTATTCGAATGTCATGAACCTGCTCCAGTATATGCCGGCCTACGTGAAGATCGACCGGTCCCTGCTGGCGGATATCGACAGACATCCCAAAAAACAGCGCTTTGTCCGGGAGATCATCGACTTTTGTCATGACAACTCCATCCTGGCCCTGGCAGAGGGGGTGGAGACCTGGAAGGAGCTGCGTGCCGTGATCCGGATGGGCGCGGACCTGATTCAGGGCTATTACACGGCCATGCCTTCCGCGGAGCTGATCTCAGAGATCGACCCGGATATCAAGCGGGAGATCGTGCGCTATCAGGAGGAATACCGGGACGGCCGCAAGCAGCAGGTCTATATGCCGGATGAATCGGGCCGCATCAACCTCGCATCCCTGCAGCAGGGCGAGCACAGCTGCCTGCTGGTGGGCAAGGGCGAGAGGATCCAGGATGAGGTGGTGATCGCCGGAAGAGGCAGCCAGCACTGTAATGCGCATCTTGAGGTGGCAGCCAACTACCGGGGCCGGATCACGCTGGAAAATGTGTTCCTCACCGGCACTCCCGGAAAGCCCTGCATCGAGATCGGCGAAAACAGCGATGTGACTCTGGTCCTTACCGGCGGCAATCAGCTGGACAAGGGCGGCATCCGGGTACCCAACGGATCGCGCCTGACCATTGAGGGCATGGGAAATCTGAAGATCGATCTGGACACCCAGGAACCCTACGGCATCGGAAACGATCTGATCTCTGCCCACGGAGATCTCTTCTTCGACCAGAACGGAGAGATTGTCATCGACCTCAAGGGCCGGTACGGCATCGGCATCGGTTCCGGCATGGGCGGCAAGATCACCATACTCCGGGGAAAGTTCCGGCTGGGCGTGAAATGTGACACCGGCGTCGGAATTGGATCCTTCCACAGCAAGGAAGAGATCGCGATCCAGGGCTGCGAGATGATCATGGATCTGGCAGTGACCAAAGGAGTGGCCATCGGCTCCGTGGAGGAGAACGTGCGGCTGGCTGTCACACAGGCATCCGTGACCTGCGATGCGGAAGGGACCGATGTGGTGGCTTACGGAACCATCACCGGCAAGCGGGCGGATATCCACTTCTTCGACACGGCGGTCTATTGCACCCTGCGGGGAGAATGCATCATCGGTGTCGGCTCTCTCGGGGGCGCCACCTATTACAGGCAGGAGCGTGCGACCCTCCGGGTCACCGGAAGCGGCGCCAAGGCGCTGGCCTTCGGCGGATACGGGGAGGAGGTCTGGATCGATATCCTGGACTCCGATACCGAGGTGGACGTCAGCACGGCCATGCAGCGGGACACCATGGCTCCGGAGGATCACATCCGCATCAAGCACGGCCGGAACCGCTTCATGGTAAACGGATACGATTATCATCACGAAGTGGATCACGAATAGACAAAACGAAAAAGGCGTCACGGACAAAGAAAACGGTACGGAAGATCACCATCTTCCGTACCGTATTTTTCTGTAGAGCTTCTTTGTCTGAAAGTAGAGGAGAAAGGCGGCTGTCGACTTTTGATGGAGCCGGATCAGCTCCTGCTCCTCCGCCACCACCCGCTCTTTGTAATACCGGTTTTCCTGAAAGCCGGGGAAGGTCTCCCGCATCTCCCGTCCCAGGGCTCCCAGGAACCGGAGGTCTTTTTTCAGGGGGCTGAGCATGTAGGAAAAAAGCGTATTTCGGTAGAACAGATCCGTGAAGGCGTATTCCACCTCCTCCCGGAAAGCATCCAGGGCACCGGTCCGGGCGGCATCCTGCAGCATCACCCGCATGGCACTCATCCGGTCCTCATAGGATTTCATCCGGTAGGTGTGGGTGGTGGAGTCCGGGTTTTGATAGTAAAAATACAGAGCCTCCGGGACGTGCTCATAATGCCTGTAGCGCATGACCAGGTCCAGAAAGGCCGCATTGTCCTCATAGGAGATGTGCTCCTGGAACCGGAAGGGCGGGTCGAAGAAGATGCGGCGTTCGTACAGCTTGGTGACCACCGGTCCGGGGAGCAGGAGAAGGCTCCTTCGCCGCTGCACATCCGTGACCCCGGTCTGCTCCGGGAGATTGCACACCTCACGCTCCGTGGGCACCATGGTCTGGCTGCTCACGCGGCACAGGTCGCACCCCACCACGTCGGCTCCGGTCTCCACTGCCTTCCGCAGGAGCTTTTCGAACATGTCCGGTGCGGCCCAGTCGTCCGCATCCATAAAGCCGATATAGCGTCCCTGCGCCCGGGCCAGTCCCAGATTCCGGGCCCCGCCCTGACGGCGGTTCTCCGGGGAGCAGATCCCCACCACCCGGCCGGGATAGCGCTCCTCGTAGCGTTTGATGATCTGCGCGGATCCGTCCGGGGACGCATCATCCACGGCGATGATCTCCAGGCTCTGCAGGGTCTGTCCCACCAGCGAGTCCAGACAGTATTCCAGTTTTCCGCCGGCCTCCATATTGTAGACCGGCACGATGACGCTGACTTCTACCATGCCCCTATTATATCCCACCCCCAGCCCCGTTCCAAGTGCTATTTCGTGGGGATTGGGGACGGTTCCCACATCCCTGAATTCCCGCGGTTATTGACATACGAGGCGGATTTTGCCATAGTAAACAAAGCAAATCCGCCGGATACGAGGCAGATCCGTCGGAACATAAGGCAGCTCCCCCGGGGCACCAGGAAGACCGGGCGGGTTGGACGGGCAGGGAGAAAGATGAAAAAACAGATCGGCGTTATCGCGGATATCCACAGCAATTTCATCGCCTTTCGGACGGCGGTGGAATATATGGAAAAAAGGGGCATCACGGAGTTTTTCCTTCTGGGGGACTTCGTCTCCGATACCACGGACACCAGGGAAACACTGAAATACCTTTACCGGCTCATCGGACGGCATGAGGTCTATGTGCTCCGGGGAAACCGGGAGGAGTATATGATCGGGCAGAGACAGGTCCTGCGCGGACTCTCGGATGCGCCGGAGTGGATCTGCGGCTCCGCCAGCGGGAATCTCCTCTATACCTACCGGCTGTTAAAGGAGGGGGACCTGGACTTTTTTGAGGACCTCCCCATCACCTTCCGGTATGAAGGGAAGGGATTTCCGGATATCATCTGCTGCCATGGCTCCCCGGAAAACAGCCGGGAGCTTCTGCAGTTTGAAGGGGAAAACACGAAAGCATGGCTTCACCGGATCGATGCGGATTACCTTCTGGCAGCCCACACCCATTATCAGGGAGAGCTGGAATTCGAGGGAAAACACTACTTTAATACCGGCTCCTGCGGTATCGCCATCGGTGCGCCGGGGCTGGCCCAGTGCCTGATCCTCCATGGGACGGATGCGGAGGAACCGGAGGGACCTGCCTGGAGCGCGGAATTCCTGAACCTTCCCTACGATGTGGATGCGGTCATAGATGCCATGTACGAAAAGGGACTTATGGAGACGGGGCAGTGGTTTATCTGCAACAATATCCACATCCTGCGCACCGGGGAGGACTACACGCCGGAGCTCATTGAGACTGCCATGAAGCTGCAGGAGGAGGACACCGGGGAAAAAGCCGACTGGCCCCACATCGGGGAAGGATATTTCGAAAGGGCAGCCGGGATCCTGGGGATCGGGGATTATCGGATCAAAGAAGGATAACCCGGCAGTGCCGGGGATAAAGGGCGGGAGTCCGGTCCGGAAAGCAGCAACAAGAAGCAACATAGAGAAGCAACAAAAGAAAGCGTCAAAGGATAGCGGTTTGAAGAGGGAAAAGAGTACATCCCCGAAAAGAAATACCGTGCACCGAAAGATTCCCGGGAGAGCGGCCGCCGCGCCCCTGGTGTTTCTGCTGCTTCTTTTTGTACTTCTGACAGCCGCCGTGATCCGGCAGGCGGTGGGAGACCGGATTCCGGCCAACAAGGCGGCAGCAGCGGGCAGCACTTTGGCGGGCAGATCCGGGGTGACATCCGAAGGCGGCGGGCAGGCGCAGTACTTCGGCCCTCGGATGTTTGTACCGGATGCGTCCCAGGTGTCCGAAAGCTCCGTCCTGCCCTGCATCTATCTGGAGACGGAGGGAGAGATCGGTGACAGCTACGGCGCGGCCCGGATCCTCATCACGGAGAATCTCTCCGGAGAGGAGGCCACTGTCTATGAAGGCGGGACCCAGATCAAGCTCCGGGGCAATTCCACCAGATGGCGGGACAAAAAGCCATACAAGATCAAGCTGGCCAACAAGGCGGATCTTTTCGGCATGGGAGGCAGCAAGCATTGGGTCCTTCTGGCAAACGACATCGACCACACCTTGATCCGCAACAAGCTGGTCCTGGATTTCGCCCGCTCCGTGGGAATGGAAAACGCCAGCAGATCTGTGCTGGTGAGTCTGTACCTCAACGGGCGCTACGAGGGCGTGTATCAGCTGACGGAGCAGATCCGGGTGGAGGAGCACCGGGTGGAAATCCACGACTGGGAGGATGCCTTCGGGGAGAGAAAGGCGCTGCCCGCGGAGGAGGTGGAGGATGACGGGGTCCCGCAGACCGGCGGTTTTTTGCTGGAGGCAGATTTTTATTCTCCTTCCGATGCAAAGCTCAGCCATCTCATCACGGCCTTCAAGCAGCCCTTCTACTTCAACACGCCGGAATATGTGCGGTTCGATACGGAACTGTACCAGTATACAAAGGATTACATCCAGTCCTTCGAATACGCCCTCCACGCCTCGGACCATACCTATCACGCAGCGGATACCCATTATGAGGGACGGGGGGATTATTACGACTACAGTGCCGGGGTCTGGCGCAGCACCGTTACCGAGTCCGACTATCACAGCCAGCGCTTCGACGGCATGCATTATACCCAGCTCTTCGACATGGACTCCCTCCTGCAAAACCTCCTGATCTGCGAGATCAGTGCCAACTGGGACTGCATGAAGAACTCCGTCTTTCTGTACAAGGATACCGAAGGACCTGCCTATATGGGCCCCCCCTGGGATTTTGACTGGGCCTTCGGCAATATCAACATGTACAACATCGACACCTGGATCCCCACCAAATGGCAGACCACCTGCGGGTATTTTACCAGGGAGCAGTATTACCAGTCGGTGCAGTGGAACCGGTACCTCATCCGGGATCCCTACTTCGTGATGCGCTTTTACGAGCTGTATCACGCCGTCAGGGAAACCTCGGTGCAGGATCTGCTGGATGCCGCCGAAGGGTACGAAAGTTACCTGGCCTATGACGGCGCGAAAAATGACGAGCGGTGGGGATATACCTACACCGAGCGGTACTACAGCGGTGTCCGCCCCGGGGACTACGGAGAGAGCTGTGAGAGGCTGCAGGAATTCCTGACACAGCGCATCGCATGGATGGACCGGCAGTTTGCGGACTATGAGACGCTTCTGGCATCCCTGGGCGCCTATGTCCCGGACCGGGAGATCACGGGAGAGCTTCTGGAAGTGACGGCGAAGGGAGACGCCAGGGTGACGGTATCCCTGGGCGCCTACGGGGACCGGGCGAAGAGCGCGGAGCTTCAGATAGGCGGCACCGGGCGCATGGAGCTTCCCCTGTCAAAGGACGGGACAGCTACGGCAAAGATCCCGGCGGAGCTTCTTCGAAGCGGCGGGAATGTGGTGGAGATCCGGCCCGTGGATGATGAGGGGCAGTATCTGTACCCGGGTGATAAGCCCGACATCCCGGCGGTATCCGGTCTTCTGACCTTCGAACTTCCGTAAACAGCGTACGCTAAACAGCGCATCCGGCGCAGAACCGGCCGGATGGCGAAATACCGGGGTTTGTGATAGAATACGAAAAACAGATTATGACAGCGAGGTACCTCTCATGAAACAGATCGTCCTGACCGGCGGCGGCACCGCCGGACATGTCACGCCGAATATTGCGCTGCTTCCCGCACTGCGGGAGGCCGGCTTTGAGATCTCCTACATCGGATCCTATGAGGGAATGGAAAAAAAGCTCATCACGGATCTGGGGATCCCCTACACGGGGGTAGCCACCGGAAAGTTCCGCAGATATATGGATCCCCGGAATTTCACGGATCCTTTTCGGGTGTGGAAGGGATACCGGGAAGCGAAGGCATATCTTCGCAAGAACCGCCCGGACATCGTGTTTTCCAAGGGAGGCTTTGTCAGCGTCCCCGTGGTGAGAGCCGCCGCGTCCCTGAAGATCCCCTGCGTCATCCACGAGTCCGACTTTACCCCCGGACTGGCCAATAAGCTCTGCATCCCCGTGGCCACAAAGGTCTGTTGCAACTTCCCCGAGACCCTGGAGATGCTGCCCGCAAAGAAAGCCGTCCTCACCGGATCCCCCGTCAGGCAGGAGCTTCTCTCCGGCAATGCGGAGGCGGGACTGGAGCTTTGCGGATTTACAAAGGAAAAGCCGGTCCTGATGGTCATCGGCGGAAGCCAGGGTGCCTCTGCGGTGAATCAGGCTGTTCGGGATGCGCTGCCGGCGCTGCTGACCCAGTTCCAGATCGTGCACCTGTGCGGCAAGGACAAGATGGACAACCTGCTCCTTACAAAGCCCGGATATAAGCAGTTCGAGTACGTGACCACGGAGTTAAAGGACCTGTTTGCCATGGCGGACCTGGTCATCTCCCGGGCGGGAGCCAACGCGATCTGCGAGCTCCTCACGCTGCAAAAGCCCAACATCCTCATCCCCCTGCCCGGCCGCAACAGCCGCGGGGATCAGGTGTTAAATGCCCAGTCCTACAAGAGCCAGGGCTTCTCCGAGGTCATCGATCAGGACGATCTGACCACCTCCGTTTTGGTGGATGCGGTCCGGCACCTCTACGAGCATCGGCAGGAATACATCGATACCATGGCGAAGAGCAAACAGACCGACGCCATCGCAAAGATCATGGAGATCATCCGGGAGATTGCGCCGTAACATGATCCCTCTTTTGTGAAATAGCCACAAAAGGGGGATTGTTCTTGACAATATATATTTAGCAAAATATAATATGATAAAATGCAAAAGGGCGTAAAAAGCGCCATCAGGAACGAAAACGGGAAGGAAAAGGGAGTATGCCCGGAGGTGAAAGATGCTGTACAGAAGCGGGAAAAACGGGGATGAGCTGTCGCAGCTGGGATTTGGCTGTATGCGGTTTACGAAGAACGGAAATGCCATCGACCTGGATAAAGCGGAGCAGGAGATCATGGCCGCCTACCGGGCGGGAGTGAACTATTTCGACACCGCCTACATTTATCCCGGGAGCGAAGCCGCCATCGGTGAGATCTTTGAGCGCAATCAGATCCGGGACAAGATCCGTATCGCCACCAAGCTGCCCCAGTACCTCATCGGCAGCAGAGCTGCCCTGGACCGGTTCTTTAATGAGGAGCTGCAGCGCCTTCGCACGGACTATGTGGACTACTACCTGATGCATCATCTGACGGATGTGGCCATGTGGGAAAAGCTCAAGGCCGTGGGGATCGAGGAGTGGATCCGGGAGAAAAAGAAGGCCGGCGTGATCCGCAACATCGGGTTTTCCTACCACGGGAGCACGGATCAGTTCCTGAAGATCTTAAATGACTATGACTGGGATTTCTGCCAGATCCAGTACAACTACCTGGACGAGCACACCCAGGCGGGGGCCGAGGGACTGCAGGCCGCCTACGAGAAGGGGATCCCGGTGGTCATCATGGAACCTCTGCGGGGCGGAAAACTGGTGGGAATGCTGCCGGAAGGGGCGAAACAGGCATTTGCGAACAGCGGACGCAGCTGGTCCCCGGCGGAGTGGGCCTTCCGCTGGCTCTACAACCAGCCCGGGGTGACGGTGGTCCTCTCGGGAATGAACTCCGTACAGATGGTGGAGGAAAACTGCAGGACCGCATCCGAGGCGAAGCCGGGACACCTGACACAGGAAGATTTTGCGACCCTGGAGCTGGTCAGGGAAAAGATCCGGGAAAAGGAGAAGGTGGGTTGCACCGGCTGTCGGTACTGCATGCCCTGCCCCAAGGGGGTGGACATCCCCGGGTACTTCCGCTGCTACAACGCCATGTACACGGAGACGAAATACGAAGGGAGATTTCAGTTCGCACAGACCGTGGGCCTGACCAAGGAGCCGGCTTTTTCCACCCAGTGCGTCGAGTGCGGAAAATGCGAAGCCCACTGCCCGCAGAGCATTCCCATCCGGGAGAAGCTGAAGGAGGCGGACAAAGCGCTCCGTCCCCTGCCCTTCCGCGTCGGCATCTCCGTGGTCCGAAAGTTCATGTTCCGGAAAAACCGGAAGAATGCATGACCTAAGTCAGCGGTACTCTGTCAGGAACCGGACTTTTGACGGTTTAAAAACGGCCTTGCCACATGGACATGAAAGACCTCGATGAGAGGTCCCATGAAAAAGGCGGTGATGATGGTGCCGATGCCTGCGATGGTGGGGATCTGCGACAGCGCTCCACCGGAGAGGACGAAAAGGACGCAGCCCAGGATCACACACACCACATCCGTGATGATCCGCACGTATTGAAACTTTCCCTTCTTCCAGGTGTTGCAGATGATCAGAGCCACCGCATCATAGGTGGATACCCCCAGGTCCGCAGTCATATAAAAGGCGGAGCCGAAGCAGATGATGACGACCCCGATCACCAGGCACAGGATTCTGGTGGCCATGGACGGATCCACGATCACGGTCTGCAAAAAGGCATAGGTAAACTGGGTGATATACCCAAGCAGGAACAGGTTGATAAAAGTGGCGATCCCGATGTAGTGCCGGTCGAATGCCAGAGCGAAAAGCAGGAGCACCGCATTGGTGATGACATACAGGGTGCCGAATTTGATGGGGACCATGGCGTCCAGCCCCGCCATAAAGGACTGGAACGGGTCGACCCCCAGCGCAGCGATCTTAAAGATGCCGACGCTGATGGCGCAGATGATCACGCCAAAAAGGGACATACAGATCCGTCTTCCGAGGTTTTCTCTTTTCATGGGTTCCCCCCTTTTATCGGATACGGCTAAGGTGTGCCGGCTTCCCGGATACCCCTTCATTTTACCACAACAGCGGATCCTTCGTCAGATTCTTTATTGTTTCTCTCCGATGTGCTATGCTGTTCGTCGGGTGCGCGGTGTGCTGACAGCATCGCGGCTGAAAGGTGAGACTGGGATGATACCGGGATTTGGAACGATCATAAACGGTGCGGCTGTGGTAGCCGGCGGCATTGTCGGTCATTTTACCGGCAAGCTGTTTCGGCAGGAACAGCAAAAGGCCGTGACCATGGCATGCGGGATCACGGTCCTTTTTATCGCCATTGCGGGTGCCATGCAGGGAATGCTGCGCATGGATGCGGGAACACTGGTCAGCGGAAAATCCATGCTGATCGTGCTGAGTCTGTCCGTCGGAACCATTGCGGGAGAGCTTCTGGGGATTGAACGGGGATTTGAACGCTTCGGGGAATGGCTGAAGGTAAAAACCGGAAACAGCGGAGACAAAGAGTTTGTGAACGCATTCGTTACGGCATCGCTGACGGTCTGTATCGGGGCCATGGCCATCGTGGGGGCCATCCAGGACGGTGTGACCGGGGACTATTCCACGCTGGCCGTAAAGTCTGTGCTGGACTTCATCATCATCGCGGTCATGACATCCTCCATGGGGAAGGGGTGTGCCTTTTCCGCCATCCCCATCATCGCGTTTGAGGGCGGCATCACGCTGCTGGCACGGCTGGTGGCGCCGGTCATGACGGATACGGCGATCGCGTATCTGTCCCTGGTGGGAGCCATCCTCATCTTCTGCGTGGGGGTCAATCTGGTCTGGGGGAAGATGATCCGGGTGGCAAACATGCTCCCGGCACTGATCCTGGCAGTGGCAGCGGCCTATCTGCCCTGGTCGCTGTAACCGGGATGTCCCCTTCTCATCTGCTCAGCGCCTCCTGTCCTTTCCGGTTTCCCGGTAGTACCTTTCCTTGTCGGCGTACATCATAGCATATCATACATAGCAGAACCTTTGCTGCGGTTCCTTTTGGCAAAAAAGCAGGAGAAAAAACATGGCGGTATATGCGGTATCGGACCTTCACGGCAGAGACGAAGCCTTTCGGGAAGGTCTGGAAAGGATCGGATTCGGGGATACGGACCAGTTGTATGTGATCGGGGATGCCATCGACCGAGGGGACGGCGGGATCCGGATTCTGCAGGAGATCAAAGAGCGGGAGAACATGGACCTGATCATCGGAAACCATGAGTTCATGATGTTAAACTCCGTGGACCCTTACGGAAGTGTGGATCTGGGGCGGGATTCCACCCTTTGGATGTACTATAACGGTGGACACCATACTTACGATCCGTACATCGAGCTTTCCAGGCAGGAGCGAAAAGAGCTTTATCAGTGGCTGGCGGACCGGTATGTGATAAAGACCGTCACGGTGGGGGAGCGTACTTTTTGCCTGACCCACTCTAATTACGATCCGGCCTTTGAAAACAAAAGATACAGCGAGATGGAGTACCGCGATGTGTGGGACATGGTCTGGAAGTCGGTGTACCGGGAGGAGCCGGAGACCCACGCGCAGGATATCTATCCGGAGTACCCGCAGTATACCTTCCTGACGGGGCATGTCCCCGTGATGCGGGCGAGACAGACCCTGGGCCTTCTGGAAGAGGACTTTTCCATCCTGGAGAGGGGAAATCTGGTGAACCTGGACGGGGGATGCGCCTTCGGACCGGACCGGGGGATCCTCTGCGGCGCGCTGTTTTTGCGGCTCGATGACTGGGAGTGCTTTTCGGTACCATTACGGAAATGACAAAGAGGATTCTGGAGGGATACAAAATGGACAAATATGAACGGATCCTGGACCTGGTCCTGAAGGCGGCGGTTTCCGAAGACGAAACCGGCCGGGAGCTGGCAGGCGAACTTGCCCAAAAGGCATTCAAGTACACAGAATATCGGATGAATGCCGTGTTCTGCGACCTGGAAAAGCGCATAGAGCAGGACGGATACCGGACAAGCGCCCACAATGCCTACATGGACAGCCTGAACATCTTCCTGCGGTATGAGGCATCGAAAGGGAAGGAAGTGCCGGATCTTGGAGACATGGACCGAAAAGACCTGGGAGATTACGCAAACAGGCTGGTTGCGGATCTGGCCGTCTCGCAAAGATAAAGAGCCGCATTTGTCAAAGGGAGGAAAATACCATGGCAGAAACCATACGGATTTCAGACCATACCTGGCGCATCGAAGACGGCGGGGTTCGTTTTTTTGTCCTTGAAGGAACCGAAAGAGCGATCCTTGTGGACAGCGGGATGAATACGCCGGATGCCGGAGAACTGGCGAAAAAGGTGACGGACAGACCGCTGGAGATGTTAAACACTCATGCGGACCGGGACCATATCTCCGGGAACGGGGCTTTTGACTGTACCTTCATGAGCCCTGCTGAAGAGGAAAACTACCGTGCTGCGGGCGGGACAGGCCGAATCGTCCCTCTTCATGACGGCGATGTGATCGATCTGGGAGGGCGGGAGATAGAGATCATCGAGATTCCCGGACATACTCCCGGGAGTGTGGCACTCCTGGACAGAAAAAACCGATTCCTGATTTCCGGCGATTCCGTACAGGACGGGAACATTTTCATGTTTGGCCGCTTTCGTGACCTTACATCCTACATCCGAAGCATGGAAAAGCTGATGGGATATGCTGACCGGTTTGATGAGATCTACCCCTCCCATGGAACCTTTCCCGTATCCCCGGATCTGATCGAAAAGCTGAAAGACGCGGCAAAAAAGATCGTCAGTGGGGAAGCAGAAGGAGAAGAATCGAAGGATATGCTCGGAACCCCGGTGCTGCTGTACCGGTTTCCGTTTGCGGGTTTTCTTTGCGAGGTAAGATCATGAAACCTGTATCGCAATGGTGGCGTGTGGCTTGAAACAGGATGCTGATATAAATCCCTACGTAGTATGCTCGTATTCCGCTGCTCAAGGGTACTATACTTTGGGGCAGGGCACATCCTGGGATCTTCTGACTACCGGTGCGAGTCACTATGGGCTCACTGTATCGACTGCATCCGGAGTGATGATAATCTTGAAATCATCCATTTACGAATGTTTCCTTTCAATGGCTTCAAACACTTCGTTCATAGGCTTTCCTTGCCTGCTTTGCGCTTGTTTGAGACTATGAGAGAGTTTGAGATCAAGATCTTCTTTGGACATTTCTTCAAGCGAATCCGGTTTTTTATGAAGTGTGATGGAAAAAGGAACTCCCTGTTGCTCAACATTTTTTCCCATAGTTTGTTCCCCCCCTTAGGATTTGACTGTAATACAATATATAGCCAACTGCAATACGCAAGTGCAATGAACCAGCGTGAAATCATTCCCCCTTGGAATCCAACATAGCAGAAAGAAACCCGCCCGGCTCAAAGAACTCAATGGACGCTTGAGTCGGCGAACCACATGGCTTTTTGCGAACTCAAGCACAAATTGATATACTTTTTCGGAGAAGGCAGATACGATGGTCTTGTAACGCGATATGGCCATGTCATAAATCTGAATAAATCGAGGAAAATAATATGATTGATATGAACAAGATCGGCCGGGCGATCAAATCCGCCCGCGTCAGCAAGAATATGACACAGCTGGGTCTGGCAGACCTGATCGGCGTCAGCTATCAGGCCGTTTCCAATTGGGAAAGAGGGCAGTCGATGCCCGACATTGCCAAGATCCCCGAGATCGCCAGGGTGCTGGATCTGAATGTTGCGGATCTGTTAGGCGACGGAACCGCCGGGACAGCAGTGCAGAAGATCACAGAAGCTCCGGAAGTTCCGCTTACAAAAGAAGAAATCCAGGAGATCGCACCGATCCTTCCCCCTCAGGAACTGAAAATGGAAATGGAAAAGACTGCAGCCGGTGAGACACTGGATTTTCGTGCGCTGACACCGCTTGCTCCTTATCTGGATGATGAATACCTGGATGCATTTGTTGAGAGTGTAGACGCTGCACAGATTGGTGAGCTTATAGAACTTGCACCATTTCTTTCGGACAACGCCCTGAGAATAGCGTTTGAAAAAGTAACGGATCCCTGCGATATTGAAGATCTTGTGGCACTGGCACCCTTTTTGCCGGATGATGTTCTGGATGACTACGCGGAAAAACTGGATGTAAGCGATCTCGCAAAGCTGGTGGAACTGGCGCCTTTTCTTTCGGATGATGTAATGATGAAAATCTTTGAACGATTGTCCGGTCCCTGTGACATCGATACTTTGGTTTCTTTGGCACCTTTTGTTCCCGACGAAGCACTTGACCGGTTTGCTGAAAACATGGATGTGAGTGACTTCGGAAAGCTGGAAGATCTTGCGCCGTTTCTGTCGGACGAAGCGTTCGACCGTATCACAGACCGAGCTCTCCAAGCCGGTAATGTGTCCGATCTGGAAGATCTCGCCCCTTTCCTTTCGGACAAATCGATTCGGAAGATTGCGGAGTTCCT
Organism: Lachnospiraceae bacterium; assembly: GCA_017543485.1. Classification (GTDB taxonomy): domain Bacteria; phylum Bacillota; class Clostridia; order Lachnospirales; family Lachnospiraceae; genus AC2028. The sequence goes on from JAFYFY010000096.1 coordinate 18,297, forward strand.
GCTCCGGCAGAAAGATGGTAAGGCGCTGGGAGCTTTTGCAGAGTTTCTGTAAATTGTCACAATGGCCGAAGCAAAGAGGGACAAAAATCCCAGTTTGCTCCGGCCGTTTCTTTTGTAGCAGAATACCCGGCATGAAACACGCCACCGGATGTCTTCATTTAGCACCGGAATCGGGGCGCCGCCTGGCACGCCTTCGTGTCAGTTCCGGGGATTGGGGCGGTAGCCTCAACAAGCGAAAAAGCCGTAACCTGTACAGGTCGGCATTGCTTGCCAATTAGGTATCAAAACCAGGTCACGTCTCTCGTTTGCAAATCTTTTGAATGTACCCTTAAGATAATCCCTCTGTTGGCGGCAAACTTTTCTGCATAGCGCACAATATCAGCCAGGTATGTTTTCATTCTCTTACCCAAATGCTATCCTTATATCAGGAAACACTTCTGAGTAAATGGGAGATGGATCGACATGGAAAACAAACCGGTAACACTTTGGACACATAATTTCAAACTGCTGACTCTGGCAACCACACTTGGGGCTGCAGGCGGCATCGCCGGAAGCTTTGCGCTGTCCTTTCTGGTATTTGACGAGACCGGAAGCACACTTGCTTCCGCCCTCATTCTAGCGGTCTCTCTGGTTCCCGGTATTTTTGTCCCTTTCTTTGTCGCACCCATCATGGACCGCCTGCCCCGCAAAGCCTTTCTGGTCGCCGGTGATATCTGTAACGGCCTCTTTTACGCAGGACTTGGCATCTGGCTTCTGAATTCAGAGTTTTCTTATATTGGATATCTTGGCCTGTCCATTCTGCTCTCCTGTCTGGGATCCGTGGATAGCCTGGCTTATACCAGCATTTATCCGGATGTGATCCCAAAGGGTGCGGAGCAGAAGGGATATGCGGTCTCCTCCATGCTCTATCCGATTCTGAAGGTCATTATGACGCCTCTGGCAGCACTTCTCCTCGACACGTTGGGTGTTCCGCTGTTACTTCTCCTTCAGGGCGGCCTTTCGCTCCTGGCTGCTCTGACAGAAAGTCTGATCCGTCTGGATGAGGGCAGACAGCTTCCGGAAGAACGTTACACGATCTCCATGTGGAAGAACGATATTCGGGAAGGCCTGCGGTATCTGAAAGAAGAACACGGAATGCGCAGCATCTATGAATACATGTCTGTGACGAACGGTATGGCCAGCGGCTATGCCCCCATCCTGGTCGCATTCTTTCGCACAATGCCGGGCATGACTGCCGCCATGTATTCCTTCTTTTCCGTCGCGGAATTCGCCGGACGAACAATTGGAAGCGCTGTCCAATACAAGGTAAAGATTCCAAAGGAAAAGCAGTTCGGCGTTGTGTTTCTGGTCTATCAGACCTATGACCTGATGGATATGATCCTTTTATGGATCCCGTACCCCCTGATGCTCGCAAACCGGGCTCTATGCGGTTTTCTGGGAAACAACAGCGCAATCCTGCGAGAGGCAGCCGTCCAAAGGTACATCCCGGAGCATCTTCGCTCCCGCGTCAATGCGCTTTTGGAAACCATGATCACAGCAGCTTGCGGGATTTCCGCGCTTGCCGTCGGTGCTCTCGGTGAGATCCTGGATTATCGTCTGTGTGTTACCATCTGCGGTGCGGTATCCATACTGGCCTGTTGGATTCTAATTTGGGGGAGAAAAAAAGACGTACGAAGGGTGTATGAGCCAGATACTCTGCAGTAAAGGAGCCCGCTGGGCAATGACTTCTCTTAACCTGCTTTGCTTGCCAATTAGGTATCGAAACCAGATCACGCCTCTCGTTTACGGATCATTGCGGTATCCTGAACCGCTCTGGGCAGCCATTCCGTTTTGGCGTAATCAAGCGGAATCACAAGTTCCTGTATTTTATCTCCCGGCGCAGGTCGTTTTATATCGTCCGGCAGATAGTCCAGGCCGACTTTACGCAGGCTAAGAACACTGTCATGGATCCAGCCAACGGCCTGGCCATCGCAATATAGGCAATAACAGCCGAACATCTTCTTGACGCTAACATTCAGGTCCTTGAGGCCATCCATAAGTGACATTTTAATGATATTTAGGGGAAAAACAATCCTTTTATAACAGCGTCTATGTATAAAATACCGCGACAATAATTATTATAATATTGGAACAATATAAATCTGTGATACAATCGGGATGTAAGTTTTGAATGGAGGTGGACCATATCAGCACGACGTTTTTTCATGTTGTAGATTTTGCGATGCAGATAGTCTACCTACCTGCACATTTATGGTTCATTTATAAACTTATTAAAAGAAGCACGCCATCTCCTGTATCAAGATGGTTTATTGTGCTAGTGTTCGGATTGTGGGGAATCGTATTGGGCGGCTTCATCGAAACGATGCTGCTGGTGTTC
>JAFYFY010000097.1 GCA_017543485.1 Lachnospiraceae bacterium
CCTTCCTCCCTCCCGCCTGGTTCGGAGAGGACGTCACCTACGACCCCAGATATCACAATTCCAATATGAGCAAGGTCATCCTGTAACGAAAAAGGACTGGCGAAAAGCAAAAAACGAGGGAGTCCCGTGGGCTCCCTCGTTTTGATCTTCATATGCCTCGTTATCTCGGTGCGACCTGACTGCCCCTTCCGTAGACGGTGACCAGCTCCTTCATCCGCTTCGAGAGCTTCGCCGTCAGATCCCGGTCCTTCACCCGCCACTTCCAGTTGTTTCCGATGGTGGAGGGCAGATTCATCCGGGCTTCGTTTCCCAGCTCCAGATAATCCTGAATGGGGATGATGCAGGTATCGGCGCAGCTGGCCATGGCAAAGCGGATATAGGCTGCCGGCAGATCCTTTTTGTCCTTCACCCCGGTATACTTCATGGCATACCTCACATCCTTCGCCGGCATCTTCTCCAGCCAGGCTGCCATAGTGTCATTGTCGTGGGTGCCGGTATAGACCACAAAGTTCCGGTCGTAGTTGTACGGAATGTGCTCGCTGTTGCCCTCCGCGGAGAAGGCAAACTGCATGATCTTCATCCCGGGATAGCCGCTCTTTTCCACCAGCCGGATCACGCTGTCCGTCATAAAGCCCAGATCCTCGGCGATGACCTGACGCTCTCCCAGCTCCTTTTTTACCGCGGCGAACAGGTCATACCCGGGGCCCTTCTCCCAGTGTCCGCCGGAAGCCACCTTGTCCCCGTAGGGCACGGACCAGTACTCGTCAAAGCCCCGGAAGTGATCGATCCGCACCACATCATACCACTCGAAGCAGGCCCGCAGGCGCTTGATCCACCAGGCATAGCCGGTGGCCTTATGCTTCGGCCAGTCGTAGAGCGGATTCCCCCAGAGCTGTCCCGTCTCGGAGAAGCAGTCGGGAGGGCATCCCGCCACAGCCTTCGGGTATCCCTTGGCATCCAGCTGGAACAGTTCGGGATTCGCCCATGTATCCGCGCTGTCCGGGGCCACATAGATGGGGATGTCTCCTACGATCTCCACGCCCTTTTCGTTGGCGTAGGCTTTTAACTCCTGCCACTGCAGGTTGAACAGGTACTGCTGGAAGCGGTAAAACTCCATCTCCTGGGCCGTCTTTTTCCGGTATTTTTCCATGGCGGTCTTTTTGCGCAGACGGATGTCCTCGTCCCACTCCAGGAAGCTGACGCCGCCGAAGAGCTCCTTCACACCCATATAGAGCGCATAGTCCTCCAGCCAGTCCGCATTCTTTTTGCAAAAGGCCTGATACTCCGGACTCCCCACCATGCCTTTTTTCACGGCTCTCGCAAAGGCCTTTCGAAGGAGCTTAAAGCGTCCGAAGTAGATCTTTTCATAATCGATGTAACGGTCATTTGACCCGAAGTCAAAGGAGTCACATTCCTTTTTGGTGAGAAGCCCCTGTGCCACCAGCTTTTCCGGATCGATAAAATAGGGATTCCCCGCAAAGGTGGAAAAGGACTGATAAGGCGAATCGCCGTAGCTGGTAGGTCCAAGCGGCAGGATCTGCCAGAGGCTCTGCCCTGCGCCCGCGAGGAAATCCACAAAGCGGTACGCCGCCTCCCCAAAGGTCCCGATGCCGTAGTTTGACGGTAGTGCGGAGATGGGGAGCAGGACTCCCGCTCTTCTGATGTGCTGATTCTTTTTCTTCATGAATTCCTCCTGTCAGGATCGTGATCCGTCTTAAATATGCGGGATGTTCTCCGTTTCCGGTCCCGGTTCCTCGCCGTTGTGCTTGAGTCTGTACTTGTCGCGGTACATCTCTTTGTCCGCGCGGCGCATGGTATCCGCGATATCATAGTCAATGCGGGGGTCAAAGAGCTGATAGCCGCATGCGATCTGCATGACGATATCCTTGGATTTTTTATTCCACTCCTCGCAGTCCTTATGGATCCCCGCCACCATCTGCCGGATCTGCTCCATGGTCTTTTCGTGCAGCAGGCAGGCGAACTCATCACCGCCCATGCGATAGACAGCTCCGTGGGCACCGAAGTGCTTCTGGATGATGCGGCTGCTCTCCTTGATGTACAGGTCTCCCTTTTCATGTCCCAGGGTATCGTTGCATTTCTTCAGATTGTTCAGGTCGAAGGCCACCGCTGTGCAGTGCTCCGCCACGAACTCCTCCTGGGCCGTGTCATAGATAAAGGCCGCACGGTTAAACAGCCCCGTCAGCTGGTCGTGATAGGCGATGGCTTCAAACTTCTGCGCCTCCTGCCCCTTGTCCACCAGGGCCTTGGTGCGCTCCATACTGACGCCCCCCTGAATGACATCAAAGATCAGCAGTCCCAGCATGGACATGGTCCCGGAAGCGTAATCCTTCATGAACACATACAGCGCGAAATCAATGATGGTGAGGCATACCAGCACTCCCATGCCGATGATCACCCGCCGGATCCGGGGCGTGATCCCTTTCTGTCTGGCCTCGATAAAGAGGGTGGAAAAACAGATACCCAGCGTCGCCACATACACGAACTGTATCAGCGGCAGCGCCTCCTGGAAATCCAGGAACTTCGTCAGATGCCCCAGCACGCACAGGGCGATCTCTCCGAAGTTCAGTCCCCAGAGACAGATCCAAACCGAAGAGTCCTGAAAGCTCACCAGGCTCCGGAAGTACAGGACCATGGGGATCCCCGACGCCAGGAAGAACAGGAAGGGAAGGACCGACAGCACGAACTTTCCCGGCAGAAGAAGGGTCACCGACGGAAGATTCGTCAGGCGCCAGAACCCGATCATAATGGAGAAGAGTCCCAGAGCCACCAGGGTATCCCGGTCCTGAAACTGCTTGTTCCTGCTGAAGATCCGGAAGTACAGCAGATAAAAGGCACCGATCACCACAGTAAACCCGCCGATGAAGTAGGCAAAGATATCCTTCTGGACCATGCTCCGGAAGATCGCGTACTTCCGCCCGAAATAGAAGGTGATGTCATCCGGTTCTCCGCCGGCATAGCTGGGTACGATGCGCACCTTCAGCAGCTTTCCGTTGTCCTCCCGAAACAGGCCCAGTTCATTCCACACCGTCCCACGGGTGCTGCCGAATTTGTTGTGATAGGCCGGCATTCCACGATAGACCCGCTCCCCGTCCAGGAACATCTCCACGTTGGCGTGATAGGTATAAAAGAGCAGCGTACAATACGGACCTTCCACACCGTTCACACGCCAGATGTAGATCCGCTCGCAGCCGCCGGGGGCCTCCGGATTCTGGATCAGAGGACTCTCGTTCATTCGGATCGTCTCGTATCCGGTCAGCGCTTCCCGCGCGCGGACATCCTCCTCCTGACCCAGGACCACCATCAGTGTTACAAGGCCCATCAGGATCAATGCCCCGATATAAACTCTGTAGACCAATGTGCTCTTATCCATGAGCTCCCCTTTTGCGCAACCCATTGCGCAAATTCATTCTAACATAAGAAAACAGCCGTTTCAATAGATATTTCTTGCCCTTTGCGGGATCTTTTGTTATCATTAGTAGGCTTTCAGCGCCTGTGATGGAATTGGTAGACATGCGAGATTTAGGTTCTCGTGCCGAGAGGCGTGCGGGTTCGAGTCCCTTCAGGCGCATTCGGTACCGGATCCCGAAAAAAAGATTGACATGCCCGGCATTATTCGATACAATATCGGTTGTCGGTTTTTGAGTTCGTGTCCGTAGCTCAGCTGGATAGAGCAACGGCCTTCTAAGCCGTGGGTCGGGGGTTCGAATCCCTTCGGGCACACGAATCTGCCGAAGGCAGATCTCATATGGTGGGTATAGCACAGTTGGTTAGCGCGTCAGATTGTGGTTCTGAAGGTCGTGGGTTCGAGTCCCACTACCCACCCGTACGGCAATCCGGGCATTGCCTCGGCGGCGCCCGTATAGGGCTATCGCCAAGCGGTAAGGCACAGCACTTTGACTGCTGCATACGGTGGTTCGAATCCACCTAGCCCTGCTTCTCTTCCGAAGGCTGCGCTACACCGTATGAATACCTTTTGGGACACTAGCTCAGTTGGTAGAGCACTTGACTTTTAATCAAGTTGTCGCGGGTTC
>JAFYFY010000098.1 GCA_017543485.1 Lachnospiraceae bacterium
TACTGCGACTTCCTTTCGTTTCCTGTGGGGATGGGGGACGGTTTCGGAACGCCGCCCTCTGGCGGACCGGAACCGTCCCCCATCCCCACACCCGTCTGTGGTTCGAAAAATCCCCTGATTAATTCCTACCTGCAGGATCTTCGAAATGAGATCACATCTCGCGCCCCGCATGCTGCGGGATACGAAGTGGTCTCGGTCTTTTTCGGAGGGGGGACGCCCTCCCTGCTTCCTGCACAGGAGCTGGCAGACATCCTCACCTGTCTGCGGGAGCAGTACGCCTTCGCGCCGGATGCGGAGGTGTCTCTGGAATGCAATCCGGGGACCGCGGATTTCGGGAAGCTGAAAGTTTTGCGGGATGCGGGATTTAACCGCATCAGCTTCGGCGTCCAGTCCCTGCGGGATGCGGAGCTTCGGACCCTGGGGCGGATCCATACGGCGCAGCAAGCCCTTTCCTGTTATGCGGATGCGGTCCGCGCCGGTTTTACCAACATCAACTTAGATCTCATGAGCGGACTTCCCGGGCAGAGCGCCACGGATTTTGAAGAGACGCTGCGGCAGGTTCTGTCCCTGAACCCTGCCCCCACCCATCTGTCGGCCTACAGCCTCATCGTAGAAGAGGGGACGCCCCTGGCGGAGCGCATCCTGAAGGGAGAGCTTCCGGAGCCCGAAGAGGATGCGGACAGAGCGTGCTATCACCTGACAGCGCGGCTTCTCCGGGAGGCGGGATATGAGCGGTATGAGATCTCCAACTACGCGCTCCCGGGATACGAATGCAGGCACAACATCGGCTACTGGACCGGGCGGGAGTATCTGGGCCTTGGCCTGGGGGCTGCATCGTATTTCGGCGGTGCGCGGTTTTCCGATCCGGAGGACCCGGAAAGCTACCACCGGGCGCAGGAGACGCACCTTCCCGATGCCCCCTGGGATCCCCGTCAGGAATGCGGATATGAACCTCTCTCCGCCGATGAGCGGATGAAGGAATATGCCCTGCTGGGACTTCGGATGACGGCGGGGATCGGAGAGGGGACCTTTCGGGAGCGGTTCGGAAGAGAATTGTCGGAGGTCTTCGGGGAGATCCTGCAAAGACACCTGCGAAACGGTCTGCTGTACACCTGCAAAAAAAACGGTGAGCACTTTTACGCGCTCACCGAAAAGGGACTGGATCTGGCAAATGTGGTCATGCGGGATTTTGTATAACCCCTTTCAGCATTTGATCTTCAGGACTGCGCCGGTCAGGTCTGCATAGGTCAGCTGTCCTTTGATGGTCTTTTGCTCCCCCATCATATCGGTGAGGGTGATGTTCTCCCCCTCCACCTTCACGCTCTGAACAAACTCCATCAAAACCTCTTCCGGGGTAGAATCCTTAAATGCGGTAGACAGACACATGGCTTTCTCCTCCCTGTCTATTTCAGCGCATCCAGCGCCTGCCTGGCCAGAGCATTGCCCTGATCCAGGAGTTTTACGGCCTCTGCCAGCTTCTTCGCGGCTTTCTCTTTTCCCGCATGTTCCAGAGCCTCTCCCAGATGCTCCAGCTCATGGGCATGGTCCTCATTGTGCTCGCACAGATGCGCCAGAAGGGCCTGCATCTTCTCCGGGGTATCCGGTACGGAATGGGTATGATCGTGTGACATGGCTGCTCCTTTCATTACGGGATCTGCGTGTATTCCTTCGAGGCGACATTGTCCTTCTTCGCATAGGGCATGTCGGTATTGTCCTTCCGCTTCATGTTGTCAAAGCGCTTCACCATCATGGGTTCCCAGATATAATACATAAACTTCCCGTCCAGATCAAAATAAAACACCGCAAACAGGATCGCGTACACGATGGCCAGAACGCGAAGGACCTTACCCAGAAATTTCCAAAGCTTCTTCATGATTCCATCTCCAAATCTATATTCATACAACAATATTCTCAATCTCAACGATCCATATTGTTCGGCAACGCTAGCTCAGCACTCCTTATTGTTCGGTAGCACTAGCCCAACGATCCATATTGTTCGGCAACGCCTAGAGTTTGCGAAGCAAACTCTCTAGCTCAACGCGTTAGCGTTGAGCCTTACCAACTGGCATCATCGTCAAAATCCACCAGCGTCGGATCCAGCGGCTCCTCCCGCATCACCGTGGTCATATAGTCATTGATGATCTGACGGATCTCCTTGCGGGAGACGGTGCGCTTGTCGGGCAGTGCGTGAGGGATCCAGATGGCGTGGATGTCGCGCTTTCGGAACTCGTCCTCGAAGACCCCGTGGATGCCCTGCATGCCCTTGCACTGGAGCTGGTCGTACATGATGACCATATCGCAGTGGAAGCGCTCCATGTAGTTCCAGAGGGAGAGGATGTGCTCGTGTCCGCCCACGGCCATGGCCCGCATGGGAGCCTTTTCGTTCATCCAGGCCAGATCCTCCAGCGCATGCTCATAAGTGTCGGTGCGCAGGTACTGGTCGAACATGAGAGAGTCCATATTGATGACGCAGTTGATGCCCCAGCAGTTGTAGGCCCAGGTACACCAGTTGGAGTAATACAGCGGTGCGCAGCTCCAGGCGATGGCCCGGTGTCTGGTCTTGGGGAAGGTGATGATCTTGTTCTTCACCGTCTTGTTCATGATGCGGCGGACATGATCGTCGATCTCGTGCCAGATGGGTCGGTCGCCGTCCTGGGAGTAGTAGATCCGGTACAGGGCCTGTGCCACACCGTTGATGGGGTAGTACTCCGTATTGGCCGCCACATCCCATTTTTCCCACTCAAACTCCGTGAGCTTGTTGAAGGAACGGGCGTATTTCACATACTGTTCCCAGTCGAAGGGGATGCCGTACTGCTCCTCGATGAACTTCCAGCAACCCTCGATCTCTTTCTGGCAGTGCTCCTGGACCAGGGGATCGTCGTAGCGCATGGGCTGCGGCATGGCATAGAGCGGGCGGTTCAAAAACCAGTCCTGCAGGATGCTGGTGGCCACGCTCCCGTCGCAGGCCTCGTTGGAGGTCACCATGGTGGGGGCGTAGTCGGGATAGTCATCCAGAACGAAGAGTCCGTACTCCGCCTGACACATGGGGCAGGGATCGGAGGGCAGGCCGATGGACTGGGCGGCATCGATGTAGTTGAGCACCGTGTGATTGTTTACATGGACGGAGACGAAATAGGGGATCATCTCCAGAGGGACATCGTCCAGCACATCCCGCCAGGGGTAGAAGATGGAGCCACCCACGGTCTCGTTGTGGGCGATGTTCTTTTTCCACAGCTCCGGCTCCTGACCGCCGCTCAACTTCTTGTCGGAGATGAACATGCGCATGAACTGGCGGATGGTCTCGCTGGTCATGCCGCGGTAGTGCCAGGCCGAGGCCCGAAGCGCTTCCCCGCGCATGCCTTCCATGCCGCGGTCAAACCAGTGCATGACGGTGAGGTAGGTCTGTCCCATCCAGCGGTAGCGCATGGTGCCTTTCAGGAAGGCGGGAAGGGCCTGCATGCCTTCTCCGTATTTGAGGATGTCGGTGACCATGTGCGCGTAGTTGTAGAGCCAGATCATGTGGAAGTAGTAGAAGGTGTCCTTCACGCCGCGCCACTCCCGGTGCTTGTAGAGACCGGTGTTTTCCACATACAGATCTCCCAGACGGCGCTCCTCGTGGGGCTTTCCGTACCAGAAGTCCCGGAGCTCCTTTTTCAGGTCCTTCGGCTTTTCCTTTTCAGAGGGGCTTTTTTCCACGACGAAGAGCTTCCGATAGGTCGCCTTCAGGGCGGAGGGTTTCAGATCGGATAGTTTCACTTTGCAGCCTCCTTTCCGGTCAGTTGCTTTAGTTCGATGCTCTCCACAAAGGCCTGGAAGCGGGTGCGGAGCTGTCCGACCGCATTGTTCACATATTCCTTTTCGATGGAGCAGACGGGGATGCCATAATCCCGCGGCAGGATCAGGGTGTCGATGGTCCGCTCATAGCTCCAGTATTCACAGAATTTCATCTGGGAGACGATGATGCCGTCGGCGTGGTATTCCTTTGCCACATTTGCCAGGAATTCCTTGCGCTCCCGCATGATGTGCTGATCCATGAACCGGGGACACATGCTGGTCTCCAGATAGTGGCGGGCGATGGCCCGAAGCGGCGTCTCCCCCGCCCGGATCTCAATCTCCTCCCGGCCGGGGATGGAGCCGTAGCAATGGCGGTCGGCCACCACCAGAGCGCCGCATTCTTCGATGAGCTTTACGAAGTTCGGATCGTCCTCCTCGGAGCCGGAGAGGACGACTTTGCAGCGGTAGGTCTTTTTCTCATCCGGCTTTCGGGTCCTTAGCTGCTCCGCGATATCCCGGAGCTTGTCCACGATAAGATACTTGGGGCAGGTCAGGGAGGCCAGCTGGATGATGGAAAACTCGGTGCCGGTGATGGTGGGTTCCGCCAGCTTTCGGTAGCTGCCAATCTCGGTGATGAGGCGGCAGATCTCGTTGTGGGCTTCGATGGCACTGCGCATGGCCTCGTCGGAGGTATCAATCCCGAAACGTTCTTTCAGAGGCTCCAGCACATGGGCACGGAGCTGCTTTTCGAAGTGATCGATGGAATTGTCGTTTTTCTTAAAGGGAACATCCGTGAACTCACAGAAAAAGTCCGGATTCCGGATGATGTCCATGAGCTGGAGATGCTCCTGAAACCGGCAGGTGACGGTGCAGGTCTCCGTGGCCATCTGGGCATCCAGAAAGTTGTATCCGCCCTCCAATGCCCGCTCTAACAGGCATCTGCCGTACATGCAGGTGCGGTTCGACATGTAATAGGTGGCCATGTCGGGCGAAGAGGAGCGGGGCGCCCGAAGCCGGACCCCGCAGCAGCCGGGAAGATCTAACAGGACCTCCGGCATGAAGTAGCAGGTGTAGCCCAGGATCCGTTTCCCGTCTTCCTTTGCCTTGCGGACGAGCTCGTTGTTGGCCTCCTGCAGGAGGTCTTCGAGTTCGAAAAGATGTACCAGATCTTTCATTTGTACCCCTCCGGATGTGATACTGCGGCTTCCCCGAATCGGTGCACGGACCTACGCCCCGTGCATCTGCCGCATCCTCGGATATCATATCATACTTTGCTTCAAAAAGCGATTTCCGGCTTGGATTTACTTGTGAAAAATATCCAAATATGATTAAATATAGATGATTTGTTTGTACAAAATTACCATAAGATCAAAGGTCGGGCCGGCGGGGAGATCCGAAAGCAGCCGGGACCCGAAACGGGATGACATCGCATGAGTCAGCATAGCACGGTGATCGCTCTGACAGGAAAGGGAGGCGTCGGCAAGACGTCTCTTTCTGCTGCTTTTGTGCGGATCCTGACACAGGAAAAGCCGGATGCGAGGATCCTGGCCATCGACGCGGACCCTGCGGTGGGACTGGCGGTGGCGCTGGGAGCGGAGCCGAAGGAAACCCTGGATGATATCCGAAAGCGTGTGGCCGAGGATGTGACGGGAAAGCTAAAGGACACCCAGGACATCCTGGCGGAGGCGAAATTCCGTCTGGTGGAGTCCATGACGGAGCAGAACGGCTTTGCCTTTCTGGCCATCGGAAGGCCCGAGGCGGCGGGGTGCTACTGCGCGGTAAATACTTACCTGCGGAAGGTGATCGAGCTTCTGGTGGGAGATTTTGATTATGTCGTCATCGACGGGGAGGCCGGGATCGAACAGATCAACCGCCGGGTGATGGAAAAGGTGACACATCTGGTGTGTGTCTCGGACCAGAGCCGGAAGGGCCTGGGGATCGTGGAGACCATTCGCAAGGTGGCGGATGAACTGGTGCTCTATGAGCGGATCGGGCTGGTGGTAAACCGCGCGCCTCTTCCGGAACAGATCCGGGAGAGCGAGATCGGCGGGGTGCCCGTGGCCGCCGTGATCCCCCAGGACGATGCCATGACGAAAAACGATATTGAAGGAAAGAGCATTTTCGAACTGCCGGAGGATGCGGGGATCCTGCGGGGAGCGAAAGAGGCCATGAAACAGCTGGGGATCATCTGATCCGGAAAGGAGGAGGCTTGCAGGACTTAAAGCACCTATACACATTGGAAAAGCTCCTGGAAGATGCATCGAACCCCATGATCAGGGAGGCACAGGAGGAGGGAAAATACGCCCTGGGCTATACCTGCTATCACATGCCGGAGGTGCTGCTTAATGTAGACAACTGCTTTTCCGTGAGAATGCGGGCACCCCGGGTGGGTTCCATCGACATCTCCACCTATTACATGTCCAATTACACCTGCGAGTTCGCCAGGTCCATCCTGGAGAACGGCATCGAGGGCGGATACGGCTTCCTGGATGCGGTGGCGGGAGTGGATGCCTGCTCCGCCATGAACCGCTGCTATGAACATCTGGAGGTCCTTCGCTGCAACGAAAAGCCCCATTTTTTTGTCACCCATACCGATGTCCCCTACAAAGTGGAGGAGTACAACTTTGACCGGGTGGCGAAGCAGATGCGTCTTCGGCTGCTGGAGGTGATGCACGAAAAACTTGGAACAGATGTTTCCGATGAGGCCATCCGCAAAGCGGTGGAGGAGCACAACGAGCTCTGCCGCGTCATCACCGCCATCGGGGAGTTTCGGAAAGCGGAAAATCCGGTGATCACGGGATATGAATTCCATGTGATCTGTCTGGCCAGCTACTGCGCCCCCACCGCGAAGATCCTGCCCCTTCTGAAGGAGACGCTGGAGGAGCTGAAGGCCAGGAAGCCGGACCCGAAGCCGAAGTACCGCGCACGGGTTGTTGTGGTGGGCTCCGAGATCGATGACCTGAACTTCACCAGACTCCTGGAGGAGTGCGGCGCCATGGTGGTGGCGGACCGCTACTGCTACGGCTCCTTCCCGGGACGGGAGGAGATCCGGTTAAACGACAGCGAGGACATCGTTCGTCAGATCGCCAGGCACTATATGCTGACATCCGAATGCCCCCGTTACATGGCGGAGGAAAAAGTGCGGCAGCGCAAGGAGACTGTGGACCGTCTGGCCAGAGAGTTTCACGCGGACGGTATCATCTACGAGCAGATCAAGTACTGTGATTTCTGGGCCTTCGAGCGTCCACTGGCCAGCCATATCCTGACCGAGGAATACGGATGGCCCACCCTGTCCATCGACCGCTCCTACAATGTGGGGAATTCCGGACAGCTCCGGACCCGCTTCCAGGCATTCGTGGAGGCGCTGGAGATCAAACGGATCCATAAATCGGAATCATAGAGGGGAATCCATATGAAGTATATCGACCCGAAAAACTTCCGCCTCAAAGATGAGATCGACTGGAAATTTCAGGCGGAGAACATGAAAGAGATCGCCGGGATCGTGGGACAGATGATCCGGGAGACCGATCTTCGCGATGTGGCAAAGGGCATCGGAAAAGATGCGAAAGGCCTCAAAAAACGCCTGACCCATGAACTGGATCTGCTAAAGGGAATGAGTCAGGAAGAGATCAAAGACCTGATCCTGAACGGGGAAAAGCAGCTGGGCAAGCTCTACGCCTCGGGGAAGATGGCCACGGTCCGTCGGGAGTGGCGCGGCATCAAGGACACGGGGGTGGACTTTTATGAGTGGCTCCGGATGTGGGGAATGCTCCTGGGAACCTTCTCCAAGGATCTGGTGCCCGCCCTGATGGGGGCGGTGCATTACCGCTGGATGATCTCGTATTTTTGCTGCCATTCCTTTATGGACAAAAACACCCTGGGACTTCGGGGCAGAGCCCTGAAGATGCATCATGAGATGATCTACGCCATCTTCCGGTATGTGGCGGAAAACCTGGTGCTTCTGATGAAGGCGGACGAGAAGGTGGGTAACAGCGCCGCCCTGTCCAAAAAGATCGTCCTCTTCGACGAGATGACCATGTCCCAGATCATGGCCGGTTTCCCGGACCTCATCGGCATTCCCTATCAGCTGATGCCGGTGTTCCTTCTCTCCGAGATCGACCAGCTGGCCTGCATGCCCTACATCGACGCGGTGGAATCCTACGGACTGCCTTCGGATACCTGCCCGGTGCCGGCATCCGAGTGCGGGAGTGCGGTGGTGGATGCTCTGCCACATCTGGGAGCCTGCTTTATCTCCAGCTCCATGCCCTGTGACGGATCCGTCATGGCCTCCTCCTACACGGCCAGACGCTTCCCGGATCTGCCCACCTATCACCTGGCCTTCCCGGTGCGCTATGAGGACGAATCCATCATGGACGCGGCCGTGGAGGACATCAAGGCGTGCATCCGCTTCATTGAGGAGCAGACCGGCGCCAAATGGAGCTGGGACGCCTACTTCGCCGCCATGAAGCGGTTCAACACCGAGACCAGCTATGAGCTGGAGAA
>JAFYFY010000099.1 GCA_017543485.1 Lachnospiraceae bacterium
ATCCAAAGAAAGGACAAGTATGAAAAACAAAAATCTCACTCTGAAACTCGTCTACGCCGCTGTCTGCCTGGCCCTGGCCCTGGTGCTGCCCTTCCTCACCGGCCAGATCCCCCAGATCGGGAAGCTGCTGAGCCCCATGCACATTCCGGCCTTCCTGGCCGGCTTCCTGTGCGGCCCGGTGTGGGGGCTGTGTGTGGGCTTCGTGGCACCCCTTCTCCGCTCTGCCCTCTTCGGCATGCCGGTGCTCTTCCCCATGGCTACCATGATGGCCTTTGAGCTGGCCACCTATGCCGTGGCCTGCGGCATCCTGTACCGCATCTTCCCGAAGAAGATCCCCCATATCTACTGCACGCTCCTCATCTCCATGCTCTGCGGGCGCATCGTCTACGGCATCGCGGCCATGGTCTGCTTCGGCATCACCGGGGCGGGATATTCCCTGGCAGCCTGGTTTTCCGGCACCATCACCGGCGCCATCCCCGGCATCATCCTGCACCTGATCCTGGTGCCGGTCATCGTCATCGCACTGCAGCGGGCAGAGCTCATCCCCGGAGAGGAAAAATAACACGGAACCCGGCAGGGGAAAGCGCCCCTGTCAGGTATCTTTGCCACACAAAAACGGAGCGGCCTTCCGCTCCGTTTTTCATTCATGCTTTTTTATCCATGCGTTTCTCCCGCACGGGCCATTTTCGAGCCATGCCCTTATCCCGTCACTGCCTGTGTCTGGGCCTGGGCTTTCTTTTCTTTCTTCTTCCGCTCCTCCTCCGCCTGGGCGTCCAGGATGGCGTGCATCCGCTCCTTATCCCGGTACATCTCCGCATCGATGCGGTGCAGGAAGTCATCCTCGCTCTCCCCGGCCTCGTACTTCGCATGTCCCAGGGAGAAGGAGAGCCGGAAGGGCTCATCCGTGGTCTCGTTGAAATGGTCGCAGTCTGCCCGGAGTCTGCGCTCCACCGCCGTCACATCCTCTTCGCTGTCCGTGGGCAGGATCATCACAAACTCATCCCCCGCAAACCGGAACACGCTGGCCCCCATAGGCATGGCGTGGCGCATGATATGGGCGGCATTGATCAGGGCCCGGTCTCCCGCGGAATGTCCGAAGGTATCGTTGATGGATTTGAAATAGTTCAGATCCATCATGATCCCGTAATAGGGCTTGGTATCCGAGCTCATGACCCACAGGCTGTGTTCCATGAACTGCCGGTTGAACAGTCCCGTCAGGGTATCGATGTAGGAGCGCTCGTTCTGCAGGCTCATGTAGACCGCCGTGACACCGATGGCCGTTGCGGGCCAGGCCACGGAGATCCCATACACCAGTCCCTGGGCCGTGCTGCCCACCAGAATGGGTGCCAGGAACATCCACAGCGGGAAGAATCTGGCTTTTCCCCGGTCTCTTCGGAAGGTGTAATACACCACCACGCTCAGGGCCCCGTTAAAGAGCACCGCTGCATACATGATAAAGCAAAGGGGCTGGCGGTGATAGACATTCTGCTCATCCACATAGTACAAAAATCCGGTGAACAGATTGATGAGAAGCAGCAGCATGGCGATGCCGGGCATGATGGCATACTTGGGCAGCAGCCGGCGAAGCCGCCCCTTGTCCCGGTAGAGCTTGAGGTCCACATAAAGGGTCCAGAGAAAGCATCCCACGGTGTTGGCCATATACAGGTAGGTGTTTCCCAGAAGTACCAGCCAGTAGTTCAAAGTCCCCGGATGCCCGTCCAGGCAAAAGGACATGATCTCCATGGGGCATGCCAGCGTGGCCACCCAGATGATCGCGGAAAAGATCTTATCATCCGTGCGGCGTCTTTTTCTGGTCATAAACCGGCTAAGGCTTAAGAATACCAGCAGAATAAATCCGAATGCATTCACCAGGACGATTGCCTGAAGGTTCATCTCTCCTCCCTGCCTGCGCTTCCCCGGCGCCCCGGCAGCTCCCAGTCATTTCGCACAGTTGCCTTTTCAGGCACATGCTGCAGCAGACACAGGGTTTATTATAGCACATTTTCCGCATCTGTGCGATATCGGTACAGGTCGTAGGGAATATTTTTTTCCTCGATCCGCGCCTCCTGGCGCATCCCCAGCTTCCGGCACAATGCTGCGGAAGGGGCATTGTCGGGATGAACCAGCGCCATCACGCTCCCAAACCCGTACCGCTCCCGGGACAGACGCAGGATCTCCCGGCATACCTCCAGGGCCAGCCCCTGTCCCTGCCATTTTTTGCCGATGAGAAACCCCAGCTCCGGCTCCTCGAAGCCCGGGCGGAAGGAGATCCCCGCCCTGCCGATCACCTCCCCGGTCTGACGAAGGAGCACGGTCCAGACCCCGAAGCCGTACAGCTCATAGACCCGCTCCCGATAGGAGACGGTATAGGCCTCTTCCTCCGCGCGGTCCGGGAACAGATCTTCCATATAGGCACTGATCTCCGGATCCGCATAGATCCGGTAGAAGGCATCCAGATCCTCCACGGATGTCTCCCGCAACAGGCATCTTTCCGTCTCCGAAATATCCCAGGGGATCTGCCGGCACCGGCGATAGGTTCGCTCCAGCTCCTCGGCCTCAAAGACCTCCGGATCAAAGCCCTCCGTGTCAAAGGACTCCGGCAGGGACAGCAGATACCGGTAGGGCAGATGGATCCGGCCGTGCTCCACCCCCAGCACCGCGGGAGCGTCCTTTCTGTCCGGCCGGTCCGTGAGGATCAGCGTCCCCTCCGGCACTTCTTCCGGGAAAGCGGCCTGCGCTTCGGAAAGCAGGCTGACCTCAAAGCCCTCCCTCTCCAGGATCTCCTCTAATCTGTGCAGCTGTTCCTCCGGGACCCACAGGTCCGTTCGGATCTTCCGTAAATATCTCATGGGGATATCATAAATGCCTGCGCAGCCCTTTGCAAGCGGACGGGATTTGGGTATACTGATAAAAGATGCGGGGCGGCGGATCCCCGAAACCAGAGAAAAGAGGAATCTAACATGAGCGAAACCAAGAATCCCATTGTCACCATCAAAATGAAGGACGGCGGCGTGATCAGGGCCGAGCTGTATCCGGAGATCGCTCCCCAGTCCGTGCGAAATTTCATCAGCCTGGCCTCCAAGGGCTACTACAACGGCCTGAACTTCCACCGGGTCATCAACGGCTTTATGATCCAGGGCGGATGCCCCGAAGGCACCGGCATGGGCGGCCCCGGCTACTGCATCAAGGGGGAATTCTCCGCAAACGGATTCCCCAATGATTTAAAGCACACCCCCGGCGTCCTCTCCATGGCCCGTACCATGATCCCCGACTCCGCCGGCAGCCAGTTCTTCATCATGCACAAAAACTCTCCCCATCTGGACGGCTCCTACGCCGCCTTCGGTCAGGTCATCGAGGGGATGGATGTGGTAAATGCCATTGCGGAGACCGAGACGGACTATAATGACAGACCCAGAACGCCCCAGGTGATGGAATCCGTCACGGTGGAAACCTTCGGTGTGGACTACCCGGAGCCGGAGAAGCTCCCGGAGCGATAAAAGGGACCCGGAAAAAGCAGGGGCTGTTCACAAACTGTTTACAATTTATTTTCAGTTTATTAAATGAAATAACATCAATTATCCAAGTTTGTCCCCTATACTAGGCTCATACAAAACGAAACAGCCCTTATCAGTTTAAAAACTTTTTCATAATAAATGCCAGGTATCGCAAGATACCTGGCATCCTCCCTTTTTAGGGCTTTTTTTGTTTTTCCCCGCGGTCTCAGACCCGCAGCGTCACCGCCTGGCGGTGATTCTCGATCCGCACCTTCCGGTGCATCCCGCCGTCCTCCCCGTCCAGGGTCCAGGCCACATCCTCCGCAAATTCCAGCTCCAGCTCTCTGGCGTGGAACCGCAGGATGGCATCATGCTCGAAATTCCGGGTGACAAAGGCATTGAAGATCCGCTCCGTCTCCAGGATGTTCCTGGGCTCCCGCACCAGCAGGACCTCAAACTCCCCGTCCCCCAGGTCCACATCCTCTCCGGTGATCCCCTTAAATCCTCCCACGGATCTGGAATTGGTCACCATCCCGTAGAGAAAATTCCCCTCCGTCTCAAAGGAGCCGGATCTTAATCTGACATGATAGGGCCGAATCTCCGGGATGCTCTTGGCCCCTTCCAGGATATAGGCGGAATGTCCCAGCACATTCTTCAGATTCTGATCCGCCCGGTAGCTGACCTCCGTAAAGGCGCCGAAGGCTGCGATGTACACAAAGACATCCTGATTAAAGGTCCCGATGTCCACGGGATAGTCCTCCCCGATGACGATCCGCCTGGCTGCCTCGATGAGATCCCGGGGGATGGCCAGAGAGCTGCCGAAATCGTTGGTGCTTCCCGCCGGGATATACCCCACCGGTGTCCGGATGCCGCCCTGCATCAGCCCCGTCACGGTTTCGTCCAGGGTCCCGTCCCCGCCGCAGCAGACCACAATGTCTACGTCCCCTGCCCGCTCCCGCACGATCAGCGTCGCATCCCCCCGGGCCCTGGTGGGCACGATGGTGATCTCGTATTCTCCCGCAGTGAACAGATCCAGGATATCCGCCAGCTTCTGCCGGATCTGCCCCTTCCCCGCTCTGGGATTGTAGATAAACAGCATCTTCTTCATGTTCACAATTTCGTAATGGGGCCTGGCCCCAAATGAAAAAGGCGGAAGGAGGGATCCCCCTCTTTCCGCCTGACACGTCCTGATGAGAAAACCGAAACGTCCGGGGTCAGCCGGCGTTGCAGAGGAATGCCTCGATCCCCGCGATGGCGGCGTCTTCATCCTCGCCGTCCGCGGTCACCGTGAGTTCGTCTCCGGTGTCCAGGCCCATGCTCATCATGCCCATAATGCTCTTTGCATTGACTTTCTTGTCTTCCGTCTCCAGGTAGATCCGGCTGTCATACTTGCTGGCCTCCTGGACAAGCAGCGCGATGGGGGATGCCTCCAGCCCCTTCGCCAGACGAATCTGAATCTTCTTTGCCTTCATGTCCTGCCCTTTCATAATCCCGGACGACGCGTCCGGACTCCTCATTCGGAACTCTCTCCGAAAACAACCGCGCTACTGCGCTTCGCACTAGTTGCGCCGCGCTAGTTGCGCCGCGCTGTTGCGCCGCGCTACTGCGCTTCGCACCGATATGAATCCGCAATCTCCCCCAGCTTCTGCAGCCGGTGATAGACACCGCTCTTTCCCACCGGCGGATCCAGGATCTCTCCCAGCTCCTTCAGGGGCATCTCCGGATTCTCCAGTCTCGCCGCCGCCACAGCCCGCAGGGGCTCCGGCAGCTTGTCAAATCCGACGTGATCCCGCAGAAACTCGATGTCGCTGAGCTGCTTTGCGGAGGCCTCCACGATCTTTCGAATGTTGGACATCTCGCAGTTGACCCGCCGGTTGACGGAATTGTTGACTTCCTTGTAGATCCGAAGGTTCTCCAGATCCATGAGAGAGCGCGGTGCTCCGAGCACACTCAGAAGCGAGACAATGCTCTCGCCCTCCTTCAGGTAGACCACATGGTTCTTTTTCCGGAGAATGATCTTTGCCTCGATCTCGAAACCGGCCAGGATCTCCCTCACCTGCTCCGCCTTTTCCCGGGTGGCGCAGACAAATTCCGCATGATACCCCTTCCGGGGGTCGCTGACTGATCCCGCTCCCAGGAACGCGCCTCTCAGGAAGGATCTCTGACAGCAGGCATTCTTCAGCAGAACGCTGCTGACCACCTCCTCCGGACGTCCGATCCCGGCAAAGAGCAGATCGGCATCCTTCGGCTCCAGTTCCGATACGGTGACTATATTAAATGTTTTTTGAAGCAATGTAAAGCCTTTTCTGTACACCGCCGGGTTCTCGCTCTGGAACCCCACGGTCCAGAGTCCCGCCGTATCCTGTCCCAGTACCCCGGCAAAATGCAGGAGTCCCGCCAGCTCCGCCAGCTGGCAGTGGCGAGCCTGGGGAAGGTTCGCAGCCAGCTCCGCCTTCACCCCGGCGCAGAAGGACTGTGTCCGGCCCTGCTTACCTGGTGATGTCCCTGTGGAGGAGTTTGATCCCATAATCGCCCTTCCCTTTCATCCGCTCATAGAGTGCATTTGCCAGCGTGACGCTCCGGTGCCTTCCGCCGGTGCAGCCCACGGCGATGACCAGGTTGTATTTTCCCTCCTTGATGTAGTTCGGGATCAGGAACTGCAGCATATCCTCCAGCTTCTGCAGGAAGACCTCCGCCTCCTCAAACTGCATCACATAGTTTCTGACGCTTTCGTCATTTCCGGTCTGGTGCCGCATCTCCTCGAAGTAGAAGGGGTTTGGCAGAAACCGCACGTCAAAGACCAGATCCGCGTCCGTGGGGATCCCGTACTTGAATCCGAAGGAGAGCACGGTGATCATCAGGTTGTTGTAGTCCTCTCCCCGGACAAAGATCCGCTCCAGCTCCTCCTTGAACTCCCGGGTGAGGAGATTGGAGGTGTCGATGACATAGGTGGCCTTGCCCTTGATGGCCTCAAAGAGCTCCCGCTCCCTGCGGACACCGTCCTCCACCCGGCCGCCCTGGGACAGGGGGTGGATCCGGCGGGTCTCCTTATACCGGCGGATCAGGGTCTCGTCTCCCGCATCGAGAAACAGCACCTCCGCCTGATACTCATTGCCCTTTAACCGGTCCAGGATCTGCTCCAGCTCCCCGATGCCGCCCTCGGACCTGGCGTCCAGACCCAGGGCTACCTTGGAGAGCTCTCCCCCGGGCTGGATGAGAAGCTCCATAAATTTTTCCACCAGACGCACCGGAAGATTGTCCACACAGTAAAATCCGGCATCCTCCAGCATCTTCATGGCAGTGCTCTTTCCGCTGCCGCTCATTCCGGTGACGATCACAAACCGCATATCCCGTCCCCTTACTTTCCGATGATGACGATCTCGGGCTCCAGCTTCACGCCGAATTTGCGCTTCACTCTCTCCCGGACCTCATCCATCAGGTCGATGACATCCGCCGCCGTGGCATTCCCGGCATTGATAAGAAATCCGCAGTGCTTGTCGGAGACTCTGGCGCCTCCGATCTGAAATCCCCGAAGCCCGGCGTCCATGATGAGTTTTCCGGCAAAATACCCCTCGGGCCTTTTGAAGGTGCTCCCGGCGCTAGGATATTCCAGAGGCTGCTTTTCCCGGCGCTGACGGTTCAGCTCCTCCATCTTCCCCCGGATCTCTTCCGGATCCCCGGGGGTCAGGTTCATCCGCACGCTGCAGGCCGTATAGGGGCGGGCGCGCAGAATGCTCTTCCGGTAGCCGAATTCCATGGTGTCCCGGTCAAACTCCAGCAGTTCTCCCTCCGGAGATACCACCCGGACGCACTCCACCACCTGGCACATCTCTCCGCCGTATGCGCCGGCGTTCATCACCACCGCGCCTCCCACGGAGCCCGGGATCCCGGAGGCAAATTCCAGCCCCGAAAGCCCTGCCCTTGCCGCTGCTGCCGCCACCTGGGAGAGCATGGCTCCGGCGCCGGCCGTGATCCGGGTGCCCTCTACCTCGATCTGTCCCAGGGCCGGTCCGATGTGGACCACCACGCCCTCATAGCCCACATCCCGCACCAGGGTGTTGCTGCCGTTTCCCAGCACGAAAAAAGGGATGGTGGCCAGGTTCAGATACCGCATGACCCGGGCGAGCTGCTCCTCGTCCTGGGGCTCCACCAGCACATCGCAGGGGCCTCCCAGCCGAAAAGAGGTGCGGGGAGCCAGAGGCTCCCCGGGATGTACATGTTCCTTTCCCACATAGCCGGAAAGGGTTTCCAGCGTGTTTTCTCCGATCATAACCGGCTCCTACAGTCCTCTCGTCACCATGCCTGCGCTTCCGTAGATGCCGGCGTCGTTGCCCAGCTGTGCCAGGGTGATCTTTGCATTTTTGCAGGGCCCGAATACATATTTTTCATAAGCGGGTCTCACATAGGAGAGCAGGACCTCTCCCGCCTTGGAAACGCCGCCTCCCAGGACGAACACCTGGGGGTTCACCACATTCGCCACCACCGCCAGGCCCTTCCCCAGGTAGTCTCCGAACCGCTTTGCGATCTCATCCGCCACGGCATCCCCTGCCTTCACGGCGTCAAATACATCCTTCGCCGTGATCTTCTCCGCAGGGATCTCCCGCAGGGAGCTGGGGGCATCGTCCTCCGCCAGCCGTCTTCTGGCCAGTCTCGCGATCCCCGTGGCCGAAGCGTACTGCTCCAGGCATCCCTGATGTCCGCAGTTGCAGTACTCCGTCTCCCGGTCCTCGATGCGGATATGTCCGATCTCGCCCGCCGCGCCGGCAGATCCCGCCAGGAGCTTTCCTCCCAGGATCACGCCGCCGCCCACGCCGGTACCCAGGGTGACGGCCACCACATCCTCGTATCCTCTGCCGCCGCCGGCCACCATCTCGCCGAAGGCCGCCACGTTGGCATCATTGGCAGCGCACACCCGGACCCCTCCCAGGAGCTTTTCCAGGTCTCCCTTCAGATCCGTCACGCCCCAGCCCAGGTTCACGGCGCCGCCGATCATCACGCCGTCCTTGTTCACCGCTCCGGGAGCGCCGACGCCCACGCCGATGACATCCTCCTTCGCGATCCCCTTCTCCTGCATCTTTGCCAGCACGCTCTCTGCCACGTCCGGGATGATCTGCTTTCCGCCATCCGCCGTCACCGTGGGGATCTCCCACTTTTCCAGGACATTGCAGGTCTCATCGAACAGACCCAGTTTGACGGTGGTACCCCCGATATCCACACCGAATGCGTATTTCATCAATCTTCCTCCTCTTCCGTGCCTTCCGTTTTTTTCTTTGCAAGCGATTCCTGGAGCCTGCGGTAAAGCTCCTGGGCTGCATTGTATCCCATCTTCTTCTGGCGGTAGTTGACTGCCGCGGATTCACAGATGATGGCCAGGTTCCGCCCGGGCCGCACCGGAATGTTGTGGCAGGGGAGCTTCACCCCCAGATACTCCGTATAATTCTCCTCAAGGCCCAGCCTGTCATAGTCCTTGTCCTTGTCCCAGTCCTCCAGCCGGATCACCAGATCCACCTGCTGGGTATCCTTGACGGAGGAGGCACCGAAGAGGGCCTTCACATCCACGATGCCGATGCCCCGCAGCTCGATAAAGTGTTTGGTCACATCCGGCGCGGATCCCATCAGCAGATCATCGCTGAGCTTGCGCAGCACCACCGCATCGTCCGTCACGAGACGGTGTCCGCGCTTGATGAGCTCCAGGGCCGCCTCGGATTTACCGATGCCGCTCTCCCCGGTGATGAGCACGCCTTCGCCGTAGACATCCACCAGCACGCCGTGGACCGAGATCATGGGAGCCAGCTGCTCGTTCAGCCAGCGGATCAGCTCCGCAGTAAAGGCCGAGGTCGCCTCACTGGTGCTTAAGATGGGGATTCCCTTTTCCCCCGCCACCTCCATAAAGATCTTGTTGGGCTTTAATCCTCTGCAGAAGATGATGGCCGGCATGGGATGGTCCAGGAATTTCTCATAAGCCTCGTATTTCTGATCCTCGCTGAGGGCATTCTCCATATAGGAGTATTCCACATATCCGATGATCTGGATACGCGTCGGATCGAAGAACTCAAAATATCCCGCGATCTGCAGAGCCGGGCGGTTGATGTCCGGGATCTTGATCCGGATCCTGTCCACCGGGGTCTCCGGCGACAGATTGGTGAGCTTCATCTTTTCGATGAGCGTGGTGAGTTTGACGCTGTCCATGGGCCCTCCTTTGCAAAAAGACTCTCTTTGTCGATTATACTAGGAAAAAAAGGTTCGCGCAACGGCGGTTGATTCCGGAATGCGACCCGGATATAATGAACCTGCCATGTTTGATTTTGAGGAAGAACTGAAGAAACTCCCGAACAAACCCGGGGTCTATATCATGCGGGATGCGGATGATACCATTCTCTATGTGGGAAAAGCCGTGAATCTCCATAACCGCGTGCGCTCCTATTTCCGGAAGAACATCGGCCGGGGACCCGCCATCGACCAGATGGTGGGGAGGATCGCCCGCTTTGAGTTCATCGTCACGGACTCGGAGCTGGAGGCCCTGGTGCTGGAAAACAACCTCATCAAGGAGCACTCCCCCAAATACAACACCCTCTTAAAGGATGACAAGACCTACCCCTACATCAAAGTGACCCTGGGGGAGGATTTCCCGCGGATCCAGTTCTCCCGCACCATGAAAAAGGACCGGTCCAGATACTTCGGCCCCTACAGCTCCGCGGCGGCGGTAAAGGACACCATCGAGCTGTTAAACAAGCTCTACCAGCTGCGCACCTGCAACCGGGTGCTTCCCAGGGATACCGGGCTGGAGCGCCCCTGCCTGAACCATCACATCGGTCAGTGCACCGCCCCCTGCCAGGGGTACATCTCCAAGGAGGACTACCGGGCCCGGGTGGAGGGTGCTCTGGACTTTCTGGGCGGGCACTACGAACCCATCCTGCGGGATCTGGAGACAAAGATGAAGGAGGCCGCAGAGCGCATGGAGTTCGAGGATGCCGCCAGATACCGGGACCTCCACGCCAGCGTCAAAAGCGTGGCCCAAAAGCAGAAGATCACGGCGGAGGACGGGGATGACAAGGACGTGATCGCCCTGTGCCAGGACGGCACGGAGGCCGTGGTCCAGGTCTTCTTTGTCCGGGACGGAAAGCTCATCGGCCGGGAGCATTACTATATGACACAGGTGCCGGAAAATGACAGGCCCGGCATCCTGCAGGACTTTATCAAACAGTTCTACGCCGGCACCCCCTTTCTGCCCCGGGAGCTGATGCTCCAATACGAGATTGAGGATGCTCAGCTCATCAGCGACTGGCTCAGCGCGCGCCGCGGTGGCCGGGTCACCCTCCGGGTCCCCAAGATCGGTCAGAAGGAAAAGCTGGTGGAGATGGCGGCGGAGAACGCCCGGATCGTCCTGTTCAACGACCGGGAAAAGATCCGCCGGGAGGAGGGCCGCACCATCGGCGCGGTGAAGGAGCTGGCAGCCCTTCTGGACCTTCCGGCACTGGACCGCATGGAAGCCTTCGACATCTCCAACACCAACGGCTTTGAGAACGTGGCCTCCATGGTGGTGTACGAAAAGGGAAAGCCCAAAAAGAGCGACTACCGCAAATTCCGGATCCGGAGCGTCACGGGACCCGACGATTACGCCTGCATGCGGGAGGCCCTCACCAGGCGCTTTACCCACGGTCTGGAGGAAGGGCGCCTGCTGGAGGAATAAAGCTTAAGCAGCGACTACGGAAGCTTCTCCCGCCTGCCGGATCTCCTTCTCATGGACGGCGGCCGGGGCCAGGTAAACATCGCCCTGGAGGTCCTTGGAGAACTCCATCTGGACATCCCCGTCTGCGGCATGGTAAAGGACGATTTCCACCGCACCAGAGGACTGTATTATCACAATACGGAGCTTCCCATCGACATCCATTCCGAGGGCTTTAAGCTCATCACCCGGATCCAGGACGAAGCCCACCGCTTTGCCATCGAGTACCACAAATCCCTGCGCAGCAAGACCCAGGTCCGCTCCGTCCTGGATGACATCCCGGAGGTGGGACCCGCCAGGCGAAAGGCCCTGATGCGCAATTACGATTCCATCGCGGAGATTGCAAACGCCACCGCGGAGGAACTCTCCCGCATCCCGGAGATCTCTCCCCGGGCGGCCCAGGCCATCGAAGCCTTCTTCCGGGAGAAAAAAGGAGAGTAACAAAAAACCGCGGAGCCTCCGCGGTTTTTTCTTGCAGCTTATTATGCTTCCTGTTTTTTCCGGATGACGTACTTGCAGATGGGGTTCCCCTGGGCGGAAAACCGCTCCTCATATTCCGTCATCACATTCCCCTGACGCAGGTCCTCCGCATCCGGGGCGTTGTGGAGGTCATAGGTGAGTCCCAGGATCTCCCAGCCGGCTTCCTGCGCCTCTTCCACCGCAAAGTCAAAGAGGGGCCGGTTGTCGGTCTTAAACTCGATGACGCCGTCCTCCTTCAGGATCTTCCCGAACCTGGCCAGAAACTGCCTGGAGGGGAGCCTGCGCTTCGCATGCCGGTCCTTGGGCCAGGGATCGGAGAAGTTCAGATAGATCCGGTCCACCTCCCCCGGGGCAAAGACCCGGTCAATGATCTCCGCATCCATCCGGACAAAGATCAGATTCTCCCTGGGATCCGTCTCCATCTTCTGGACGGCCCGGAGCAGCACCGCGGAAAATTTCTCGATGCCGATGTAGTTCACTTTCGGGTTTTCCCCGGCCAATTGATAGAGGAACCTTCCCTTTCCCATCCCGATCTCGATGCGGATGGGGTGATCATTTCCGAAGCGCTCCCGCCAGGTGCCGGGGCTGGAGGTCAGCTCCTCCTCCGGTACCACAAACTCGCTTTCGGCGATCATCTCCCTGCAGCCTGTGATGTTCCTCAGTCTCAAAGCGCACCTTCGATCCAGCTCTTGAAGGCATCCAGACCCATGGCCCCCAGATTGCTGGCTGCCACCTGTCCGCCCTTAAAGATGATGAAGTTCGGAATGCTCTGGATCCCGTACTTTTCAGCGATCGCCATGTTGTCATCGATATTGAGCTTGCCTACCTTCAGCTTGCCGTCAAAGACCTCTGCCATCTTGTCTACCACGGGTGCCATCATCTTGCAGGGGCCGCACCAGTCAGCGTAGAAATCCACCAGAACGGGGATGTCGGAGCCCAGCACTTCGGTCTCGAAATTGTCCATCGTAAAAACGTGTTCCATCTTCAGATCTCCTTTCTGAAAAACGGTTAGGATTACCTCTATATTTTACTGAATCCCGCAAGGTCCCGTCAAGGATGATAAAGCTTCCGGGACTGGTATACCGGTTCGCAGGTCAGGTTGATCCCCAGCTTCCGGAGGACGTTCACGTCCACCTGGGACAGGATCACGCTGGAGTGGACCTCGCAGCCCGTCAGGTTCTGGAGCTGCCCGATGGCCTTCGCCGCCCGTTCATCCGTCACCGCGCAGATGGCCAGGGCCACCAGCACTTCATCCGTGTGCAGCCTGGGATTTCGGTTCCCCAGATGCCCCACCTTCAGGTCCTGGATCGGGGCGATGATCTCCGGAGAGATGAGCTCCACGCTGTCCTCGATGCCTGCCAGGATCTTCAGGGCATTGAGCAGCATGGCCGCCGTGGCCCCCAGCAGTCTGGAGGTCTTGCCCGTCACCACCTGCCCGTCCGGAAGCTCAATGGCCGCCGCCGGCTCTCCCGTGGTCTCCGCCTTGATCTTTGCGGCGCTCACCACCTTGCGGTCCGCGGCGGTGATCCCGGCCTGCTTCATCAAAAGCTCGATCTTCAGGATCTGGCTCTCATCGCCCTCCCCCGCAGCCTGTCTGCAGAGGGTATTGTAGTATCTCCGGATGATCTCCTGCTTTGCGGCTTCCCTGGTCACATCGTCGTCCACGATGCCAAGGCCCGCCATGTTGACCCCCATATCCGTGGGAGACTTGTAGGGGCACTCTCCCATGATCTTTTCGAAGGTGGCGGAAAGCACCGGGAAGATCTCCACATCCCGGTTGTAGTTCACGGTCTGCTCCCCGTAGGCCTCCAGATGGAAGGGATCGATCATGTTCACGTCGTTTAAGTCCGCCGTGGCCGCTTCGTACGCCAGGTTCACGGGGTGCTTCAGGGGCAGGTTCCAGACGGGGAAGGTCTCATATTTCGCATATCCCGCCTTGATCCCTCTCTTGTATTCATGATAGAGTTGGGAGAGGCAGGTGGCCATCTTGCCGCTTCCGGGGCCCGGGGCCGTCACCACCACCAGACTGTGGGTGGTCTCGATGTATTCGTTTTTCCCGAAGCCCTCGTCGCTGACGATCATGGGGATGTTGGAGGGATATCCCGGGATGGTATAGTGCCGGTACACCTTCATCCCCAGATTCTCCAGCCGCTTCTGGAAAGCCTCCGCCGTGGGCTGGGACGCAAACCGGGTGAGGCACACGCTGCCCACATAAAGCCCGTATCCCCGAAAGGCATCGATGAGGCGCAGCACGTCCATCTCATAGGTGATGCCCAGGTCCGCCCGGACCTTGTTCTTTTCGATGTCCGCCGCATTGATGACGATGACGATCTCCGCGTCCGCCTTCAGCTGAGCCAGCATGTTGATCTTGGAATCCGGCTGAAATCCGGGGAGCACACGGGAGGCGTGATAATCGTCAAAGAGCTTCCCCCCGAACTCCAGATAAAGCTTGCCGCCGAACTTTCCGATCCGCTCCCGGATCTTCTCCGACTGCAGCCTTAAGTACTTTTCATTGTCAAAGCCCATCGCCTTCATAACGCCCTCCGTATCCTCTGCGTGTGCAAAACAAAAATATGAAAAAAGTATAGTACAACCCGGGCAAGTTTTCCACAAAAATCATCCGCCTGATTTCGATTTCTTTTCGAATATCTACACAGTTTTTTCACATTTGAGCCCTTGCCATGTATGCACGCTTTCTTTTATAATTTACTTTGCGGTCTGATGGCACCCCGATGGGGATCGGGGACGGTTCCTGGGTGCCAGGGACGGTTCCTGGGGATCAGGGACGCATCTACGCCGCTGCGAACACGCAGCCGCAACTTTGCAGGGATCTTCGGACACACCCGTCCGCAACAATACAGGGATCTCCGGGCACACCCGTCCGAATCCCTGATAAAAGTAAGAAGGATCGATTATGGACAACAATCAGAACCCCGGAAACAGGGGGAACAATCCGAACAACAGGCGGCCCAACAGCTCCTGGATGATGATCCTGGCCGTCCTGAGCACGGTGCTGGTCATCTTTTTATTCTACAACCTCATCTTCGGAAAGCCCGGAACCACCAGGCAGAAGGAATACACCCAGTTTCTGGACGACCTGGAGAACGACCGGGTGGAAGCCGTGGAGCTGGATGCGGAAAACGCCGTCCTCACCGTGACCCTGACCCTGGCCTCCGTCACGGAGACCAGTGAAAACGTCCCCACAGCCGACGGAAGCCCCATCGAGCAGTATGCGCAGTGGACCCAGCTCCAGCAGGAGCGGACCTACTCCACCACCGTCATGGAGAGCATGGATACCCTGACAGCCAGGCTGGAAGCCCACGGCGTTACGGGTGAACGTGTCATCAGCACCTCCTCCGGGATCCTGACGGAGATCCTCATCGGCGTGGTGCTCCCCGTGGCCCTTCTCTGGCTTCTCTTCTCCTTCCTGATGCGCAGGATGGGCGGAGGCGGCGGCCCCATGGGTGTGGGCAAGAGCAATGCAAAGGTCTATGTCCAGAAGGAGACCGGCGTCACCTTCAAGGATGTGGCAGGCGAGGATGAGGCAAAGGAATCCCTGGTGGAAGTGGTGGACTTCCTCCACAACCCGGGGAAATATACCGGCATCGGAGCCAGACTCCCCAAGGGAGCTCTCCTGGTGGGCCCTCCCGGAACCGGGAAAACCCTGCTGGCCAAGGCTGTGGCTGGGGAAGCCCATGTGCCCTTCTTCTCCCTGACCGGTTCCGACTTTATCGAACTCTACGTGGGCGTCGGCGCCAGCCGCGTCCGTGACCTGTTCCGCGAAGCCACCAAGAATGCGCCCTGCATCGTCTTCATCGATGAGATCG